>CAJGDU010000007.1 GCA_904502175.1 Clostridiaceae bacterium | reverse complement strand
TTCCACTCCCTGGACGCTCTGGCGGAGGCCGACCTCGAGACCCTGACGGCCGTGCCCGACGTGGGGCTGACCACCGCGGAAGGCCTGCGGGAGTACTTCGACAGCGCGTTCGGCAGGACCATGCTGGACCGTTTCCGCGCCTACGGCCTGACCATGGAACAGGAGGACACCCGGCAGTCGAACGTGCTGGAAGGGAAGACCATCGTGGTCACCGGCACCCTGCAGACCCTCACCCGCAATGAGATCAAGGAACTCATCGAGAACAACGGGGGAAAGGCGTCCGGCAGCGTCTCGAAGAAGACCTCTTACCTCGTCGCCGGAGAGGCGGCGGGCTCGAAGCTGACGAAGGCCCAGTCCCTCGGCGTCCCGGTCCTCACGGAAGAAGAATTTTTAGAACTACTGAAATAAAAAAGCGGCTCGCAAGAGCCGCTTTTCTTATTATTTTTTTCGGTTGAGTTCGTCGGTCTTTTTCTGCCGGCGGTTGTGGTCGCGGGCGCCCTCTTCGTCCGTCGGGGTGACGGCTTCCTCGTTGCGCTCGGCGGTCCGGATACGCAGGGCCGTGTCGACATAGTAGGCAAAGATCTTGCCGTCGCCGGGCTCGCCGGTCCAGGCCGCCCGCCGGATGGCTTCGATGGCCCGGTCCCGCCAGACTTCGTTGGAGACGAGGATCTCGAATTTGATTTTCGGGATCATGTTGACCGCGATCTCATTGCCTCGGACGAGCTCGGTGAAGCCCATCTGGACGCCGCAGCCCATGACCTGAGAAATGGTCATACCGCGGATGTCCTCTTCGACAAGGGCTTCCTTGACGTCTTCGAGTTTCTCTTCGCGGACAATGGCTTCCACTTTATACATGACGTACCCTCCTTAGTCATCCAGTCCGTTGAAGGACGGGTAGGCACGTTCGCCGTGCTGTGTGATATCGAGGCCGATCTTCTCTTCTTTCTCGGAGACCCGCAGGGAAGTGAAGCGGGTGGTGATGAAGATGCAGACGGCGCCGCCGACCAGACCGAGAACGACGGTGGCCACGGTCCCGATGAGGTTGGCCACAAAGAGCTTCGTGTCGCCGTAGATGAGGCCGTTGGAGACCGCGCCGGGGTTGATGGCCTGCGAGCCGAAGATACCGGTCATGATGCCGCCGTAGATGCCGCCGACTCCGTGGCAGCCGAACGCGTCGAGCGCGTCGTCGTAGCCGAAGCGTTTCTTGACCCGGGAGACACAGAAGTAGCAGACCGGGCTGACCAGGCCGCCGATGATGAAGGAGGCCCAGACCGGGACGAAGCCGGTGCCGGGGGTGATGGCGACCAGGCCGACGACGAGTCCGGTGGAGGCGCCGACCAGGGTCGGCTTGCCGGTCTCGATGACGTCGATGAGCATCCAGGTCAGCATGGCCATGGCGGAGGAGACCGCCGTGGTGGCAAAGGCGTGCGCTGCCAGGCCGTTGGCCTCCAGGGCAGAGCCGGCGTTGAAGCCGAACCAGCCGAACCAGAGCAGACCGGCGCCCAGTGCGACGAAGGGCACGTTATGGCAGCGGTAGCTGGCGGACTTGATGTCTTCTCTGCTGCCGAGGGCGATGCACAGAAGCAGCGCGGTGATCCCGGAGGAGATATGGACCACATCGCCGCCGGCAAAGTCGGCCACGCCGATGCGTTCCAGCCATCCGCCGTGTCCCCAGACCATGTGCGCGATGGGGTAGTAGACGACGATGGACCAGAGAAGAATGAAAATAAACAATGCTTTAAATTTCATTCTTCCGGCGATGGAACCGGTGATGAGGGCCGGTGTGATGATGGCGAACATCATCTGGAACAGGGCGAAGGCCAAAAACGGGATCGTCTCTCCGTAGGGGCCCGGCTCAAAGCCGACATGGTTGAAAAATGCCAGCGAAAAGTCGCCGATCACGCCGCCGTGGTCCGGCCCGAAGGCCAGGGAGAACCCGAAGGCCACCCAGAGGACCGTCGCCAGTCCGAGGATGAACACGGAGTTCATCAGGTTCGAAACTACGTTCTTTCTGCGCCCGAGGCCGCCGTAGAAGAATCCCAGCGCCGGGGTCATGAGAAAGACGAAAGCGGCAGAGATGAGTACTAACGCGGTATCGCCTGTGTTGATCATGATGATTCCCTTCTCTCTCTGTATTCACATCACAAAAAAAGAAGGCGCCTTCGACTCTTGGAGATCGAAGACGTCTTCGCCTTTTGTTGCATTTATGATACCATCGGAAATGAAAAAGCGCAATAGCATATTTTCATTTTTATGGCTTTGTTTTCTTTACAGGGGGAGACGCATCTGCGTGTCGAACTTGCCCTTGAGCTCCTCGTTGTGACGTTCGAGGAGGGCGTCGATCTTGGCGGAGGGGTCGAGCAGCGGCCCGATGGAGACGTCGTGGTTGACGGCGTCGATGAGGTAGGCCAGGAACTTGCTCATGTCCACGTCCACATACCAGTCTCTGGCGAGGAGATCCGGCGCGCGGTAGATGGTGTTCGTGCAGAGGATCTTGTCGATGGTGCCGTTCTTCTTGGCTTCGTCGAACTTCTCGAGACCGCTGGTGAACAGGCCGAACGAGGTGCAGACATAGATCTTGTTGGCGCCGCGCTCTTTCAGCTTGCTGGCGACATCGATCATGGATTCGCCGGAGGCGATCATATCGTCGACGACGATGACGTTTTTCCCTTCGAGGGAAGAACCGAGGAACTCGTGGGCCAGGATGGGGTTCCGGCCGTCCACGACACGGGAATAGTCGCGCCGCTTATAGAAAATGCCGAGGTCCACGCCGAGGGAGGTGGCAAAGTTGATGGCGCGGTTCATGCCGCCTTCGTCCGGGGACACGACGAGCATGTTCTCCTTGTCCAGACGGATGTCCGGAGTGGAGCGGATGAGCGCCTTGAGCATCTGGTAAATAGGGGAGACGTTTTCGAAGCCGTGCAGCGGGATGGCGTTGCAGACCCGGGGGTCGTGGGCATCGAACGTGAGGACGGAGTCGACACCGTAGTCGACGAGCTCCTGCAGCATCATGGCACAGTCGAGCGACTCGCGGTTGGTCTTGCGGTGCTGCCGGCCCTCGTAGAGCATGGGCATGACGACCGTGACACGGCGGGCTTTGCCGTTGATGGCGGCGAGGACGCGTTTGAGGTCCTGATAGTGGTCATCGGGACTCATGGGGACGTCGACGCCTCTCATTTTGTAGGTGACAGCGTAGTTGAATGCATCGATCAGGATGAAAAGGTCGTAGCCGCGGACCGTCTGTTCGATGACGGCTTTTGCTTCACCGGAGGCGAAGCGGGGAGCGGAATACTTGATGAGGAACGACTCTTCGGAATAACCGGCAAGGTGAACGCCGTCATCCACACCGAGCGTTTCCTTTCTCCAGTTGACGATGTACTCATCGACCTTTTTGGCGATCTCTTCGGTCCCTTTCATGGCGATGATACCCAGTTTGCCGTACGGGATCTTCGTGAATCCGGAATGTTCCGGAATATTTGCTGTCATGAAAAAATCCTCCTATTCCAAAATGCGACAAGATTTTAACACAGAGAAGGGCTGAATACAATCCATAAAATAAGCTGAATTTTCGGCCACAACATATAGATTATTCCGCAATATTGTTGAAAACTCCAGTAAAAATCTTTTTGTAAAGGTTCGGTCAACACAGGGGTGCGGCCAAAAAACTGTACGAAACCAAATTACTGTTAAAAAATAAACATAAAAAATCAAAATAAATCGCCCGGTTGTTTGTTGAAACCGACGGTATATATTTGGTATAATACGTAACGTTAAGAAGAGACGTCCGTCGCGCCCTTGCGCGGTGGAAGGTCTCGCGCTTGATAATCTTAAGAAAGGGTGATGCTGCAAATGGCCTCTGAGATGATCAACAAGGTTCTCGAAGCGGAAGAAAAAGCTGCTGCCAGAGAAGCCGACGCCAAGGCAAAAGCTTTGGATATCATTACAACAGCAGAGGCGGAAGCAAAAGCTGCCACAGATGCTGAAAAGAAGGCCGCTTTAGAGGAAGGCGACCGGATCGTTGCAGAAGCGAAGACGCAGGCCGAAGGCATTTATGCCAAAGCCAGAGCGGAAGTTCAGGGTCAGATCGAAAACCTGAAACAGCTTGGCAACGATAGACGTGATGTCTCTGCAGAAGCAGTTCTGAAGACCATCATTCCTCAGGACTGATTTTCGTTTTTCGGGAATCAGTATTTTATTTTGACGAAAAGGAGGTGTTTTCTCTATGGCAATTCTCAATATGAAGCGTATTGAGATCCTCGGACTGCAGAAGGACCGGAAGAGTATCATCGAGTTCCTTCAGCGCCAGGGCACCGTCCAGCTGGACGAGGTGCAGGAAGACAGCGGACATTTTTCCAATCTTTCCACCGCAAACACCGTCAGTCAGCTGGAACGCTACGAGTCGACCGTCGACAGTGCAGTGGAGGTCCTGGATAAATATGCGCCCGGGGACGGAGGCATGCTCGATACCTTTGCTTCCCGTTCTGAAATGAGCACGGCCGAGTTCCTGAAGAAATCGGAAAACGTGGAACAGACGCTCGGCAAGTGCAAAGAGATCAATGCGCTTTATAAGAAGATACAGGACAGCAAAGTCGAGATCGCGCGGGCCGAGACGGCCATCGACCAGGTCAGACCCTGGGAGAACCTCGACATCCCGTCCTCCTTCAAGGGCACTGCCGACACGAGAGCTTTTGTCGGGACCATCGCCGAACCGCTTGACCGGGAAGGCGTGCTGACAAAGGTCGTGGAAGCGGACCCGGAGGCACAGGGCGAAGTCGAGATCGTCTCTGCTGACAAGAACCAGACCTGTCTTGTAGCTCTCTGCCATAAAGATAATGCTAAAACCTTTGAACAGGCACTGCGTACGGCCGGCTTCGTCTCGGTCTCCGACGCCACCAAGCATCCGCCGAAAGTACGGATCGAGCGTCTGGAGAAGAAGATCGAAGACTGTAACGCAGAGATCGCCGAAGCGGAGGAAGCCATCAAGAGTTATGGCGACACCCGCGACGACATCGCGTTCCTGCGGGACTATCTGACGCTCCGCACGGACAAGTACAAAGTCCTGGACAAAGTCTCTGTCGACGACTCCGTCTTCGTCCTTTCCGGTTATGTGCCGGAAATCAAAGCAGACGACCTGAAGAAGAAGCTGGAAAGCAACTTCGATATCGCGGTCGATCTGAAGGATGTGGACAATACGTCCGAAGATGTCCCGGTTGCTGTTTACAACAACAAGATGGGTAAAACGATGGAAAGCGTCACGAACATGTACGCGTTCCCGTCCCGCAAGGACATCGACCCGAGCTTCATCATGACCATCTTCTATTATTTCCTGTTTGGTCTGATGCTCGGTGACGCCGGGTACGGTCTCATCATGATCATTCTGTGCCTGTACGTGAAAAAGAAATATAAACCGGAGCCCAACAAGAGAGCCCTTGTCAACTACGGACTGGGCTGTGGTATTTCCACCACATTCTGGGGCGCCATGCAGAACAGCTGGTTTGGCGATCTGCCCAAATGGATTGCGAACAACCTCAAGAGCAATGACCCGACAGACTTCATCTCTGTCAATCACCTCTACTGGTTCGATCCGCTGCAGCACACCACCCGGTTCCTGCTGTTCTGTTTCCTGATCGGTATCCTTCACCTCATCCTTGCCAACTGCGTCAATCTCTATAAGATGAGCAAACAGGGCATGGCATTCGAGGGCATCGTGGAAGTCGTCCCGATCATCCTGATCCTCATCGGAGTCATCCCGCTCGTCAACAGCTTCATCGGCGGCGGCGCTCTGGCAGAGATCGCGTGGACGAGACCCATCGACAACATGATCCAGGCCGCATCGCCGGTCCTGAACACCTTGTTGGTCATCGGTGCCATCGGCGTGGTCCTCGGACCGGTCATCATCCGCATCAAGCAGAAGAACTCCGTCGGAAAGGTGGCCGCCGGCTTCGGCAGCGGTCTCTATGGCCTGTACAATGCCGCTTCCGGTTACCTCGGAGACATTCTCTCTTATGCAAGACTTCTCGCACTGGGTCTTTGCACGGGCGTTATCGCCTCGGTCGTCAACCAGCTTGGCGCCACCCCGGGCGGCGGAAAGTGGTTCGTGTTCATCCCCATTTTCATCATTGGACACACCATCAACCTCGGCATCAACCTCATTGGTGCCTACGTCCACACCAACCGACTCCAGTACGTCGAATTCTTTGGTAAGTTCTATGAGGGCGGCGGAAATAAATTCGATCCGCTGTCTGCTCAATCTCAATCTTTCGTATTCAAGGAGGAAAATTAATATGGAAAACCTCGGTGTTGCATTTGCTATTTTAGGCGCAGCGTTCGCCGCTATGTTCGCAGGCATGGGTTCTGCCAAGGGTGTTGGTACTGTTGGTAAATCCGCTGCTGGTGTCATCACGGAAGACCCGGGCAAATTCGGCCGTGTCCTCATTCTTGAGATCCTTCCCGGTACTCAGGGCCTCTACGGCTTCCTGGCTGCCTTCCTTATCATGAACAACATCACCGCCGGCATGCCCCTTTCTCAGGGCCTCGGCCTCTTTGCCGCTTCTCTTCCCATCGCGTTTGCAGGCCTCGTCTCCGCTATCCATCAGGGTCGCGCTGCTGCCGCTGGCTGCGGACTCGTTGCCAAGAGACCCGAAGGTTTAGGTCAGGCGATCATCCTTGCCGCCATGGTCGAAACCTACGCCGTTCTTGCTCTCCTTATCTCCATCCTTCTCATCGGCAGAGCTGTCTGATGAATTTTAAGGTAAAGAAACAGGAGGGTCGTAAATGGCAGGGTTAGATAAAATCATTGAACGTATCACTCAGGACTCTGCAGTCAAGTGCGAAGGCATTCTGAAAGAGGCCACCGCACAGGCGACCACTCTGAAAGCAGACGCTGCCGCTGTCTCCAAGAAAGACGCCGACAAGGTTCTTGCCAAAGCCGCGAAACAGGCGAAAGCCATCGTGGAAATGGCCGAATCCGGCTCTGCTGTGGAACAGAAAAACGCGCTGCTCGACGCCAAAGTCGGCATCATCGACGAGGCGGTCGATTACGCCAAGACGAAGCTGACCGGTTCCAGCGATAGCGATTATTTCGACATCGTCATGAAACTGGTGAAAGCTTACGCGCAGGATGCTGAGGGTATTATGTACTTCAGCCAGAAAGACCTTTCCCGTCTTCCCGCAGGTTTTGCGGAGAAGATCAGCGACGCCACCAACGGCAAACTGAAGGTCTCTTCTGAGCCCAAAAACATTGACGGTGGTTTCATCCTCGCCTATGGCGATATCGAAATCAACTGCAGCTTCGATGCGCTGATCTCGGAAAAGATCGACGTCATCAAAGATACACTGAATAAGATCATTTTTGCCTGAAACCGGCAAAGTGCAAAGGAGGAGCGTAAATGAGTCTCTTTAATAAAAAGCAAGACACAGACTACGCCTACGCAGTTGCCCGGGTCAGGTCGAATGAGCTGTCACTTCTGACAGAGGCAGACACGGAACAGCTGATCGAAGCCGAGTCTTACGATGAGGCGATGCAGAAGCTCGCCGATTCCGGCTGGGGAGAGGTCAGCAAGGATACTGACTACGCGGTCTATCTGGAAGATCATTTCGCAAGCCACTGGGCTTTTCTGGAAGAGATCCTGGAAGACATCCATGAACTCGATCTTCTGCTCATCCAGAACGATATGCAGAATCTGAAAGCCGCGCTGAAGAACCTTCTTCTTCCGGAGCCTGTCGACGGCGTCTACTCGAAGGCGACGGTCTATGACACCGACGCGCTCGTGGAAGCTGTCAAAGTCAAAGAGTGGGGCGAACTCCCCGAATTCATGCAGGCGCCCGCGCAGGAGGCCTATGAGGTGCTCACCACGACCGCCAACGGTCAGCTGGCTGATGCCATCATCGACCGGGCCACACTGGAGCGCATCCTGTATCTCGGGAAAAAGTCCGGAAGCTCTGTGCTCGCGAACATCGCCGAGCGGAAAGTTGCCACTGCGAACATCAAAAATGCCCTTCGCTGTGCCAATACCGGCAAGAGCAGGGACTTCATCGAATCTTCGCTGGCAGAATGCGAGACCCTGAACAAGACCAGTCTGACCGAGGCTGCGCTCAACGGCGCAGACACTGTGCTCAGCTACCTCGAGATGACGGACTACAAGGAAGGCGCTGAACAGTTCCGCGAGAGCACTTCGAAGTTCGAAAAATGGTGCGACGACCTGCTGATGGAATGTGTCTCCGAAGCGAAATATACTCCCTTCGGTGTCGAACCCATCGTCGCGTACTATGTCGCGAGCGACGCAGAAGTGAAAACAGCCAGAATCATTCTTTCCGCCAAGAAAAACAATCTGTCCAAAGACTTGATCAGAGAGAGGGTGAGAACGCTATATGTATAAAGTCGCAGTAATCGGAGACAAGGACAGCATTTACGGCTTTGCCTCCATCGGACTCGATATCCATCCGTGCGACGACCCGGCCGAAGCCATCCGGGACATCCGGAACATGGCAGAAGTAGGCTACGGAGTCATCTACATCACGGAGAGCCTTGCTTCCCAGATCGAATCGGAGCTGGATCTCTATCGCGAGCGTCCTCAGCCTGCCATCATCCCCATCCCCGGAGTTCAGGGGAACACGGGTCTTGGCATGCGGAATGTAAGTAAATCTGTCGAACAGGCAGTTGGTTCTGACATCCTATCCGACGCATAAGAATGCGTATCTAGAATATCAGCCGAAACTAGGAAAGGCGAGTGAAACAAAAATGGCCACAGGTAGAATTACCAAGGTCGCCGGACCGCTTGTTGTTGCTGACGGCATGCGGGACGCCAACATGTACGACGTGGTACGTGTCGGCGATGAGCGACTGATTGGTGAGATCATCGAAATGCACGAGGACCGTGCATCTGTCCAGGTCTACGAGGAAACCTCGGGCCTCGGCACAGGTACGGAAGTCGTGTCGACCGGTGCCCCTTTGAGCGTTGAGCTCGGGCCCGGCCTTATCACCACGATTTACGACGGTATCCAGAGACCTCTTGAGAATATCCGTGCCATGATCGGCAACAACCTTCAGAGAGGTATCGAAGTCCCGTCCCTGAACCGTGAAAAGAAATGGCACTTCGTGCCCTGTGTCGCTGTCGGCGATACAGTTCAGCCCGGCGACATCGTCGGCTCCGTCCAGGAGACCGAGGTCGTCAACCATAAGATCATGGTCCCCCCGAACTTCAAGGGCGGTACCGTCAAGTCCATCGCGGAAGGCGACTTCACCGTCGAAGAGAACATCGCTGTTCTGACCACCGCCGATGGCGCAGAAGAGAATGTCGGTCTCATGCAGAAATGGCCGGTCCGTGTCGGCCGTCCCTACAAGAACAAGATCAACCCCGACACTCCTCTGATCACCGGTCAGCGGACCGTCGACGCCATGTTCCCGATCGCTAAGGGCGGTGTCGCGGCCATCCCCGGACCCTTCGGTTCCGGTAAGACCGTTACCCAGCATCAGCTGGCCAAATGGGCAGAAGCAGAGATCGTCGTCTACATCGGCTGCGGTGAGCGCGGCAACGAGATGACCGACGTTCTGAACGAGTTCCCCGAACTCATCGACCCGCATACCGGCAAGTCCCTGATGGAACGTACCGTTCTCATCGCGAACACTTCCGACATGCCCGTCGCCGCCCGTGAAGCATCCGTTTACACCGGTATCACCATCGCGGAATACTTCCGTGACATGGGTTACTCTGTCGCCCTCATGGCCGACTCCACTTCCCGTTGGGCGGAGGCCCTTCGTGAAATGTCCGGCCGTCTGGAAGAAATGCCCGGTGAGGAAGGTTACCCCGCTTACCTCGGTTCCCGTATCGCTCAGTTCTACGAGCGTGCCGGCCGCGTCATCTGCCTCGGCTCTGACGAAAGAGAAGGTGCCCTTTCCGCCATCGGCGCCGTTTCGCCTCCCGGTGGTGACATCTCCGAGCCTGTCTCTCAGGCCACCCTTCGTATCGTCAAGGTGTACTGGGGCCTCGATGCCGCTCTGGCATATGAGCGTCACTTCCCGGCCATCAACTGGCTGACTTCGTACTCTCTGTACGCAGACCAGCTCGGCGGATGGTTCAACACCAACGTCGCCGAAGACTGGATGGATCTCCGCGGCAGAATGATGACCATTCTGACCGAAGAGGCCTCCCTGAACGAGATCGTTCAGATGGTCGGTATGGACGCCCTGTCCGACCCCGACCGCCTGAAGATGGAAGCTGCCCGGTCCATCCGTGAAGACTTCCTGCATCAGGACGCGTTCGACGATGTCGATACCTATTCTTCCGCCAAGAAGATGCATTACATGATGACGATGGTCCTTGCTTACTACGACAAGGCCCTCAGCGCACTCCAGAAGGGCGCCGACATCAAAGACCTCATCGACCTGCCGGTCCGTGAGACCATCGGCCGTTTCAAGTACATCCCTGAAGACGGCATCGATGAGAACTACGAAAAGATCATGCAGACGCTCGACGCTGAAATCAGCGGTGCGCTTGCGAAGGAGGAGGATTACTAATGCCAAAAGAGTATAGAACTATACAGGAAGTGGCCGGTCCTCTTATGATCGTCCGTGACGTCGACAACGTCACTTACAACGAACTCGGTGAAATCGAGCTCGCCAACGGCGAGACCCGCCGCTGCCGTGTTCTGGAAGTCGACGGCACCAACGCGGTCGTTCAGCTTTTCGAAAGCTCCACCGGTATCAACCTCGATGAGTCCAAGGTCCGTTTCTCTGGACGTCAGATGGAGCTCGGCGTGTCGGAAGACATGCTCGGCCGTGTCTTCGACGGTCTGGGTCGTCCCATCGACGGCGGTCCCGAGATCATCCCGGAAAAACGCCTCGACGTCAACGGCGCGCCCATGAACCCGGCTGCCCGTGCGTTCCCCGCGGAGTTCATCCAGACCGGTATCTCTGCCATCGACGGACTGAACACTCTGGTCCGTGGTCAGAAGCTGCCCATCTTCTCCGCGTCCGGTCTTCCGCACGCACAGCTCGCCGCGCAGATCGCCCGTCAGGCCAAGGTCCTTGGTAAGGACGAGAACTTCGCCGTCGTGTTCGCCGCCATGGGTATCACGTTCGAAGAGTCCAACTACTTTGTTGAGTCCTTCCGTGAGTCCGGCGCTCTGGACCGTACCGTCATGTTCTCGAACCTCGCGAACGACCCCGCCGTCGAGCGTATCGCCACCCCGAAGATGGCGCTGACCGCTGCGGAATATCTCGCATTCGAAAAGGACATGCACGTCCTCGTCATCCTGACCGACATCACGAACTACGCGGACGCCCTTCGTGAGGTCTCCGCCGCCCGTAAGGAAGTTCCGGGCCGTCGTGGTTACCCGGGTTACCTCTACACCGACCTTGCCACCATGTATGAGCGCGCAGGTCGTCAGCTGGGGAAGACCGGCTCCATCACCATGATCCCCATCCTTTCCATGCCGGAAGATGACAAGACCCATCCCATCCCTGACCTTACCGGTTACATCACCGAAGGCCAGATCATCCTTTCCCGTGACCTCTACCGTAAGGGCCTGCAGCCCCCGGTCGACGTCCTTCCGTCCCTGTCCCGTCTGAAAGATAAGGGTATCGGTGAAGGCAAGACCCGTGGAGACCACAAGAATACGATGAACCAGCTCTTTGCCGCATACTCCCGTGGTAAGGACGCCAAGGAACTTATGACCATCCTTGGTGAGGCCGCTCTGACTGACATCGACCTCCTTTACGCGAAGTTTGCGGACGAGTTTGAGAAGAAGTACGTTTCTCAGGGTTACAACAACGACAGAGGCATCGAAGAGACCCTCGACATCGGTTGGGAACTCCTTCGCCTGCTGCCGCGTTCTGAGCTGAAACGTATTTCCGACAAGCTCCTCGACGAGTACTATGACGCCGAATAAACAGGAGGATCAGCTGTGGCAATTCTCAACGTAAACCCGACGAGAATGGAACTCACCAACTTGAAGGGTAAGCTGACCACCGCCACCCGCGGTCATAAGCTCCTGAAAGACAAGCGCGATGAGCTCATGAGAGAATTCATCGATCTTGTGCGTGAGAACAAAGAGGTCCGTCGTGAAGTGGAGGCCGGCATCGCCGAGGCCAATGCCCATATGGCCATTGCCCGGTCCGTCATGTCCGACGAAGCCCTCAATGTTGCCCTGATGCTTCCAATGCAGGAAATGAACCTCGATATTTCCGAAAAGAACGTCATGAGCGTTTACATCCCGGTCTTCGACATCAAGTACAAGACCGCCGATGAGAACGACATCTATTCTTACGGTTACGCGTTCACTTCCAGCGATCTCGATGACGCCGTCAAGGCGCTGTCCGAGATCATGCCGAAAATGATGCGACTGGCCGAAATCGAAAAGTCCTGTCAGTTGATGGCAGCCGAAATCGAGAAGACCAGACGCCGCGTCAACGCGCTGGAACACGTCCTCATCCCGAACTACCAGGATACCATCCGGTACATCCGAATGAAGCTCGATGAGAACGAACGAAGCAACACGACCCGACTCATGAAAGTCAAGGACATGATGCTCGAAGAAGCGCACCATTACTCGGAACGGGAATATTAAAACAAAGTGATCGGCTGGGGCCATTTGGCCTCAGCCGTTGCTTTTTTATGGCAATTCTGCTAGAGTATATCAGATTATGATTTCTATATAGTTTCACTATTATAAAGGAGGTGAGGACCATGTCAGACAGCAGCGGAATGTTCCAGCGGTTTTTGAAGAACTACGAAAAGTACCTGCGGGCGAAGACCAAGAAGCAGGTGGCGAACGACTACTGGGAGAAGTACATCGCCGAAGGAAACGGGGGCGATGCATCGGTGTCCGCCTCGGCGAAGCAGAAGGTCCTCGCCGCATACCGGGACACGGAGCAGTACCGGAACGACCTCGACATGGCGCTCTGGGAGAACGAATCGCTCCGGAAACTCCTCGAGGAGGACCCGGAAGAGGTGGCCCGCCTTCGGACCATCTACGACAGTGAGATCGGCCTCATCCGGGGCAATCTGAAACGCAACCAGGGCATCAATGTCGGAAAGGTCCTGCGCTCCTATGAGAAAAAGCAGCAGGCCGCGAACTATGAGCCCGACCGGACGGTCCCGGAGATGGCGGCGGAGTTCCTGCCGGAGTTCACCGAGGGGCTCGTCGCCAAACTGGAAAAGTATTATATGACCCAGCGGGTCCGGGTCTTCGGGCTGACCTATGACGGCCGTCCCGCGTCCATCGGCTGGCTGAATGCCGACAACGTGGGGGACTATCTGCGCGTCTATGACGACGCGGGTCTCCTGGAGCCCATCCTCTACAAATATGTCCTGCAGGGCATGCCGCCGGCGTACAGCTTCGCGCTGGAACTGTCCCACCGGTACAAGCTGCCGAAGACGGGCTCCTTTGTCTCGAAGTCCGCGGCGGAGATCACTTCCGCGGGGCTCATGGGGGAGGTCTATCGCCGTCTCTATGAGGCGATGCCCACGGACCACGTCATCGCCCTTCTGAAAAAGAACGGCCGTTACGGCAAGATCATGAAGTTCTACGAGAGCGAGCAGAAACGGCTCCGTCACCTTCATGAGAACATGCTGCGGGAAATTCCCGACAACTACATTGAACTCTACCCGCTGGCAAGGCGGATGGACCGGCATTTCATCATCCACGCCGGCCCCACCAACAGCGGAAAAACATACCAGGCCATCGAGGCCTTGAAACAGGCCGAGACCGGCATATACTTAGGCCCTCTGCGCCTTCTGGCCTACGAGCAGTTCGAGGCCATGAACTTCGCGAACGTCCCGTGTAACCTTCTGACCGGGGAAGAGACCATCGACATCCCCGGGGCGAAGCACCAGGCCTCCACGGTGGAGATGCTGAACCTTTCCACCATCTATGACTGCGCCGTCATCGACGAGGCCCAGATGATCGCGGACAAGGACCGGGGCGGTGCCTGGACCACGGCGGTCCTCGGCGTCTGCGCCGAAGAAGTGCATGTCTGCTGCGCCCTGAACGCGGTGCAGCTGCTCATCCACCTCATCGAAGACTGCGAAGACACCTACGAAGTGGTCTACCATCAGCGCCAGACCCGTCTGGCCCTCGACAACGAGACCTTCGACTTCCCGGGCTCCGTCAAAGAGAAGGACGCCCTCATCGTCTTCTCCCGCCGGAACGTCCACGCGGTGGCCTCGGAACTGCAGCGCCGCGGCGTGCTCTGCAGCGTCATCTACGGCGCGCTGCCGTACGACGTCCGCCACGAGGAGGCCCGCAAATTCATGAACGGGGAGACCCAGGTCGTGGTGGCCACCGACGCCATCGGCCTCGGCATGAACCTGCCCATCCGGCGCATCGTCTTCCTCGAACAGTCCAAGTATGACGGGGAAGAGGTCCGGTACCTCAAACCCGACGAAGTCCAGCAGATCGCCGGACGGGCCGGCAGACGGGGCATGTACGAGATCGGCTTCGTCAACTCCTTCGGAGAGAAGCGGTTCATCCGCAAACAGCTCCTGACCGAGAACCCGCCGCTCGACAGCGCGGTCATCGACTTCCCGCCGTCCCTGCTGGGGCTCGACGCCCAGCTGTCCGACATCCTGAAGCGGTGGAACGACATCCCCGAAAAGGCGGGCTATCACAAGGCGGACCTCACGCTGAAAATCGAACTCTGCGAACAGCTCGAGGAGCTGTCCGACGACAAAGACCTCATCTACCGGTTCCTGATGATCCCCTTCGACGAGAAGGAGGACGCCCTGCGGGAACTCTGGGTCCGGCTGTTCCTCGAAGAACAGGCCGGGCGGACGGTCCATTCCATCGACTATCTGCCGTATCGGGGAGAGATCCCCAACCGGGTGGAACTGCAGGAACTCGAATACGCCTACAAGGTCTGCGACCTGCTCTACTACTATCTGGAGCGCTTCGGCCAGGATGAGGAACTGCCGGACATCCGGGAGGAAAAACGCGTCATCTCCGAGGGCATCACAGAGCTTCTGGAAAAACAGCAGCTGCCGGAAAACCGCTGCAAACGATGCGGCCGGAGACTGCCCTGGAACTACCGTTATCGGGTCTGTGAATCCTGTCATCTGCGCAGCCGCACCGGGTATGGACGGCGCCATAGAAGATAAATATTGAAAAAAGACTTGACTTTAGCGTGCTAACACGGTAATATGCTAACAAGCTAAATTATATCGGAGGTCCCGTATGTTTGACGAAAGTATCCTGAAAACCGGGGAACGGGCGGTCTTCGCCCTGCGGTCCCTGTATCGGAAATACGGCTACCAGCCCTATAAAATGAGCAAATTCGAGGAATATGACCTCTATGCCCGCAACAAGGACTTTCTGGTCAGCGACAGTGTCATCACGTTCACCGACACCAACGGAAAACTGATGGCGCTCAAACCCGACGTGACCCTCTCGATCATCAAAAACTATCAGGATGAACCCGGCTGCATGCAGCGGGTCTACTATAACGAAAACGTCTACCGCATCTCCGACAGCACCCATGTCTATAAAGAGATCCTTCAGACCGGTCTCGAGTGCATGGGCGACCTGACCGCCTACGACCGCATGGAAGTGCTGCGTCTGGCGGTGGAGAGTCTGAAGACCATCTCCGGAGACTACGTCCTGGAGATCTCCCACATGGGCATCCTCTCCGGCCTTCTGTCCCAGGCTGAGGCGGGGCAGGAGTTCGCGGAGCGCATCACGACGCTCATCGCAGACAAAAATGCCCACGAAGTCCCCGCCGTCTGCGAGGCTTACGGCGTTTCCGCAGACCTTGCGGAAAAACTGGTGAAGTTCATCGGCATCTACGGTCAGCGGGACAAGGTCCTTTCGGAACTGGAAGCCATCTGCGCGGGCCAGGAAATGGCGGAGGCACTGGCGGAACTGCGCGACATCTCCGCGGAACTGGACCGCTGGGACGGCGCGGACCGCATCCGTTTCGATTTCTCTCTCGTCAACGACATGCGTTATTATGACGGCATCGTCTTCCAGGGCTATGTGGAAGGCATCCCCGATGTCATCCTGACCGGCGGACAGTACGACCGCCTCATGAAGCGGATGGGCCGGAAGTCCGGCGCCATCGGTTTTGCCCTTTATCTGGACCTTCTGGAGTCCTTCCTGGCCGAGCCGGAGCGGTTCGACGTCGACGTCATCCTGCTCTGTGACGAGGCCGCGGAACCGGACGCGCTGAAGGATATGGTGGAGACCTACCGTAAGCAGGGCCTCTCCGTCTCCGTCCAGCGGGAGGTCCCGAAAAAGCTGAGCTGCCGCCAGCTTGTCAAGTTCAACAACAAGGGGGTCGAAGTCCTTGAAACAAATGATTAATGTGGCCCTTCCGAAGGGAAGACTCGGCGAGCGCGTCTACGCCATGTTCGAGGCCGCGGGATACGACTGCCCTTCCATCAAAGAAAAGAACCGCAAACTCATTTTCGAGAACGAGGCGTCCGGCGTCCGTTTCTTCTGGGTCAAACCCTCCGACGTGGCCATCTACGTGGAACGGGGCGCCGCCGACATCGGCGTTGCCGGCAAGGACATCCTGGAAGAGTACCGGCCCAACGTCTATGAACTGCTCGACCTCAAAACCGGCGTCTGCAAAATGATGGTCGCGGCGAAGAAGGACTTCCACGACGACCATTCGAAGACATTGCGGGTCGCTACGAAATTTGTTAACATAGCGAGGAACTATTACGCGGGGAAGAGCCGCGACATCGATATCATCCAGCTCAACGGTTCCATCGAGATCGCGCCCATCCTCGGGCTGTCCGACGTCATCGTGGATATCGTGGAGACCGGAAGCACGCTGAAGGAGAACGACCTGCAGGTCTATGAGGATATTTTTCCCATCAGCGCCCGGCTCATCGCCAACAAATCCAGTTTCCAGTTCAAGACCGAAGAGCTGGAACAGCTGGTGGCATCACTGAAAGAACAGGTGGAACAGCAATGATCAAAATCTTCCGATACGGAGAGGTCCCGAACGAAGAACTCTTTTTCCGTCAGGATCTCAAGAGCGGCGTGGAAGACGTCGTGGCCGGCATCATCGACAATGTGCGGAAAAACGGCGATGCAGCGCTCCTGGAATACAGCCTGAAATTCGACAAGGCAGCGCTCACTTCGCTGGAGGTCTCCGAAGCGGAGATCGACGAGGCCTTTGCCGTCGTCGGCGACTTCCGCCGGGTCCTGGAACGGGCCGCGGCCAACATCGTCAAGTTCCACGAAAAGCAGAAGCGCACAAGCTTCCTCATCAACGATGAAGACGGCATCGTCATGGGGCAGAAGGTCATTCCGGTCGACCGGGCCGGCCTCTATGTCCCCGGCGGCACCGCCGCCTATCCGTCCACGGTCCTCATGGACGCCATCCCTGCAAAGATCGCGGGGGTAAAGGAACTGGTCATCACGACCCCGCCCGGACCGGACGGCAAGGTGAACCCCTATGTCCTGGCAGCGGCCCGTGTGGCCGGCGTCGACCGCATCTTTAAAGTCGGCGGCGCCCAGGCCATCGCAGCCCTTGCGTACGGCACGGAGACCGTCCCGAAGGTCGACAAGATCGTCGGCCCCGGCAACGCCTTTGTGGCGGAGGCCAAGAAACAGGTCTTCGGCGTCGTGTCCATCGACATGATCGCCGGGCCCTCCGAAGTCCTCTGCGTGGCGGACGGGAAGAGCGATCCGCGCCATGTGGCAGCGGACATGCTGGCCCAGGCCGAGCACGACAGAATGGCTACCGCCGTCCTGGTCACCGACAGCATGGAACTGGCGGAAAACGTGGCGGAGGAACTCGAACGGCAGCTGAAAACACTGCCGCGCGAAGACATAGCCCGACCCTCCATCGAGAACAACGGCAAGATCATCGTCACGGAGGACATCCGCACCGCCATCGACATCGCGAATGAGATTGCGCCGGAGCATCTGGAACTCTGCATGGACAACCCCTTCGACTACCTCGACGCGGTCCGCCATGCCGGCTCCATCTTCATGGGACGGAACTGTCCCGAACCCCTCGGCGACTACTTTGCCGGCCCGAACCACACGCTGCCCACCCTCGGCACCGCGAAGTTCTCGAGCCCGCTGTCCGTCGACGACTTCGTCAAGAAGTCCCAGTACACCTACTACACGAGAGAAGCCCTTTCCCGTGTCTATGAAGATATCGCGGATTTCGCGGACCACGAAGGCCTGCACGGCCACGCGCGCAGCATCCGCTCCCGGTTCGAGGAAGACCCGGAATAACAGGAAGGAGGTCCCCGATGAGCAAGTATTTTTCCAAAAAATTCGATGCACTCGAGGCGTACGTGCCCGGGGAACAGCCCCAGGATCAGAAGTACATCAAACTGAATACCAATGAATCGCCCTTCGACCCTCCGAGAGCAGTCATTCCGGTCATTAAGGACCAGTCCCGCAAACTGCGGCTTTACTCGGACCCCGAGAGCCGGGAACTGACCCAGGCCGTCGCGGACTATTACGGGCTCGAATTCGACAACGTCATGGTCACCAACGGGTCCGACGAAGCGCTGAACTACGCGTTTCTCGCCTTCGCGGACGATGAGACTCCCGTCGTTTTCCCGGAGATCACCTACGGGTTCTACAAGGTCATCGCCACCCTGAACAACATCCCTTACGAGGAGATCTCTCTGCGGGACGATTTCACCATCGACGTGCGCGAATACGAGGGCATCGGCAAGACCATCTGCCTCGCCAACCCCAACGCGCCCACCGGCATCGCGCTCTCTCTGGAAGAGATCGAGCAGATCGTCCGCACGAACCCCGACAACATCATCATCGTCGACGAGGCCTATGTGGACTTCGGCGCCCGCAGCGCCGTCCCGCTGCTCTACCGGTATGACAATCTGCTGGTCACCCAGACTTTCTCCAAGTCCCGCTCTCTGGCGGGCGGACGGCTCGGATTCATCCTCGGCGCGAAGGAACTCATCGACGACCTGAAGATCCTGAAGAATTCCACGAACCCCTATAATGTCAACCGCATGACGGCCGCCGCCGGCGTCGTGACACTGCGGGAAAACACCTATTTCAAGAACAGCTGCCAATCCATCCAGTTCAACCGCCGCTACACCCAGCGGGCCCTGGAAGAACTGGGGTTTCGGGTGCTGCCCTCCAGCGCGAACTTCCTCTTCGTCCGGACCGACCGGATCAGCGGGGAAGACCTCTATCTGGCGCTGAAGGAGAAAGGCGTCCTGGTACGGCATTTTTCCGATCCGAAAATCAGCGACTGGGTCCGAGTGACCATCGGTACCAAGACCCAAATGGATGTGTTCCTGTCCAAAGTGGAGGAGATCTTCGTGGAGCAGGACCGTGAACAGAGCAAAGGAGAATGAGCTTATGAGAACCAGTGAGATCGTCCGCAACACCGCGGAAACAGAAATCACGCTGAAACTGGACCTCGACGGGACCGGCAAGAGCAAAGTCGATACCGGTGTCGGGTTCCTCGACCACATGCTGACCCTGTTTGCCCGTCACGGCCGGTTCGACCTGGAAGTCGCCTGCAAAGGGGACACCCAGGTAGATTTCCACCACACGACGGAGGACATCGGCATCGCTCTCGGCAAAGCATTTTCCGAGGCGCTGGGGGAGAAGCGCGGCATCGTCCGGTACGGCAGCACCATCCTGCCCATGGATGAGGCGCTCATCCTGTCCGCCGTGGACATTTCCGGCCGCAGCTATCTCGCCTATGACTGCACGCTCCCGACGCAGAAGGTCGGCGACTTCGATACCGAACTCGGCGAAGAGTTCTGGCTCGGCTTCGTGCGCAACGCGGACGTCACCCTGCACATCCGCCAGCTGGCGGGGAGCAACTCGCACCACATCCTCGAAGGCACATTCAAGTCCGTGGCCCGCACGCTGAGAGAAGCGGTGGCCATCGACCCAGCAATGAAAGACGAGATCCCCTCCACGAAGGGAGTTTTATAAGCATGATCGCCATCATCGATTACGGCATGGGGAACCTGTTCTCCCTGTCGTCCTCGTTACGATCCCTCGGGTACGACGTGGAGATCACGGCGGACCCCGACAGACTCCGGGCGGCGGACAAACTGTTCCTGCCCGGCGTCGGCGCGTTCCGGGACGCCCAGGAACGGCTCTTCTCGACCGGCCTTGCAGAGGTCATCAAAGAGCTGTGCGCGGAGGGGAAACCCCTCATGGGCATCTGTCTCGGTATGCAGCTTCTGTTTGAAAAAAGCTATGAATACGGCGAATATGAGGGCCTCGGTCTCATTCCCGGGAACGTCGTTCCCATGGAGGGGTATATCGCCCCGGACCTCAAGATCCCTCAGATCGGCTGGAATGCCCTGCATTTCACCGGCCTCTCCCATCCCGCCTTCGCGGATACGAAGGAGGGGGAATTCGTCTATTTCGTCCATTCCTATTTCGCGACGGACTGCGACCCCTATGTGGTCGCCACCACGGAGTACAGCAAAGAGCTGACGGCCGCCGTCGCCAACGGGAACGTCTGCGGCTGCCAGTTCCACCCGGAAAAGTCCGGGGAAGTGGGGCTGCGGCTTCTCGACGCGTTCTGCAGGCAGTAAGGAGTTTTTATGTATCTGTTTCCAGCCATCGACCTCATTGACGGCAAAGCGGTCCGTCTCCTGCGGGGCGACTACGCGCAGATGACGGTCTACAGCGACGACCCGCTCTCGGTCGCGAAAGACTTCGAGGCCGCCGGCGCCCGGTT
>CAJGDU010000006.1 GCA_904502175.1 Clostridiaceae bacterium | reverse complement strand
GCGCTCGGGAACGCAGCGGTGATGTATTTGATGTCGCCGTTCGGATATTCGATGCCGAGGATGAGCATGTGCTCAGCCATCCAGCCTTCCTGACGGCCGAGGTTGGAAGCGATGCGGAGCGCGAAACACTTCTTGCCCTGAAGGACGTTGCCGCCGTAGCAGGAGTTGACGGAGTAGATGGTGTTGTCCTGCGGCCAGTGGCAGATATATCTCTTTTCGGGGTCGGTGTTGCAGGATGCGTGGGTACCCTTGATCCAGTCGGTGGAGTCGGGGCCGATGGCGTCGAGGACTCTCTGACCGATGCGGGTGATGATGTTCATGTTGCAGACGACATAGATGGAGTCGGTGACTTCCACGCCGTACTTTGCGAAGGGAGATCCGACTTTGCACATGGCATAGGGGATGACATACATGGTCTTGCCCTTGTAGCTGCCGCGGATGATGTCGTCGAGGGTCTTGTAGCACTCATCGGGATCCATCCAGTTGTTCAGAGGGCCAGCCTCTGCTTTGGTGGGGGTGCAGATAAAGGTTCTGTCTTCGACACGGGCAACGTCGTTCGGATTGGTTCTGTGGAAATAGCAGTCGGGCAGTTTCTCCTCGTTGAGTTTGATGAACTCGCCGGTGGCGACAGCCTCGTCTTTGAGGGCCTGGATCTGTTCTTTAGACCCGTCGATCCAGACGACTTTGTCCGGCTGGAGGAGGTCGATTCTGGTCTGCAGCCAGTCCAGAATGCTCTTGTTGTTCGTAAGATTTCCCATGAAACAAGCTCCTTTTCTTATACTTAGTTTCGGTCCCACGTCAGCTCCCTTGTTCTGAAACAGGAATGCCTTGATTTTGGCGATTCATTTGCTATCATAATATTGGGTTCCGATTTGTTTCCGATTCGCAAATAATTATACTTGAAAAAGGAACAAAAGTCGAGAAAACCAACCGAGTTTTGCGGAAAAACGATCAATTCTGTAGGATTGAACAAGTTTTTTGATAATCTCGTGAAAAAATTGACGATTCATAAAGGAAGACACCATGAAAGTCTCGCTCATCATCCCCTGCTACAACGAAGAGGGCAACGTGTTTCCGCTCTACGAGGCGGTTCGCGCTGCCTTTGACGGCATTGTGCCCTCTTATGAGTTCATCTTCGTGGACGACGGCAGCTACGACGGCACCGGAGAAAAACTCCGGGCGCTGACCGAGACGGCCGAGGTGCCGGTGAAAGCGGTACGCTTCTCCCGCAACTTCGGCAAGGAGGCCGCCATCCTCGCCGGCCTGAACGCCGCTTCGGGAGACTGCTTCACCATCATGGACGGCGACCTGCAGCAGAGCCCTTCCGTCGTCGTGGAGATGGTCCAATATCTCGAGGACCACCCCGACTGCGACTGCGTCACCGCGTTCCAGGAAAACCGGCATGAATCGCCCGTCATGGTCTTTTTCAAAAACGGGTTCTACAACATCATCAACCGCGTGGCGGACACCGAATTCGTCAACGGCGCTTCCGACTTTCGGACCTTCCGGAACAACGTCCGGGAAGCGGTCCTGAGCCTGCCGGAGGGCGCCCGGTTCTCCAAGGGCATCTTCTCCTGGGTCGGGTTCGACACCCACTACATCCCCTACACCGCGGAAGAACGGCTCAGCGGCACCAGCAAGTGGTCCTTCCTGAAGCTGTGGAGATATGCCCTGTCCGGCATCATCTCCTTCACCACGGTCCCCCTGCGTCTGCCCTTCTTCTTCGGGTTCGGCACGCTGGCCGCGGCGGCCTGTGCCGCCGTCCTCGGGAAGTCGTCCAATAAGCGCCGGGTCCCGGTCCTGCTCGTCGTCGGCAGTCTCCCCCTCTTCGCCCTGGGCGTCCTCGGAGAGTACATCGCCCGCGTCTATCAGGAGTCGAAACGCCGGCCGGTCTACCTCATCAAGGAAGTCCTCGACAACCGGAAATGAACATAAAACAAAGACCCTCGAAACGAGGGTCTTTTCTTTTTGTCTGTCTGCCGGTCAGCGGAAGAGTTCGCGGACCGTTTCCGCCCGGAGCACATCGCGCTCCTGCCGGTCCAGCGCTTTCCCGGCGGTGGTGTTCAGGGTGGCGGGCTGCATGGAGAAGATGAGCTCGTTGACGGTGTTCATGGGAATGTCGAACTCGCCGGCGGCAATGCCGACTTTGACGACGGACAGCGCTTCCATGAACTCGCGGAAACTCATGACCCGGGCGCTCTTCAGCGTGCCGTAGGAACGCCAGAGCAGGTCCTGGAAGGAGAGGTTCTCCATGAGTTCTTTCCGGGCCTCCCGCTCCTGCTCGATGATGGACAGCGCCAGAGAGCTGAGGTTGCCGAGGGCCGCCTCCTCGGAGATGCCGAGGGTGACGGAGTTGGTGAGCAGGTACAGGCTGCCCACGGGGGTATCGCCTTCGCCGTAGGCGCCGGTCAGGACCAGGCCGAGGCGGGAGACGGTGTTGGAGAGATGGCGGACCCGGCCGAGGATGCGCATGGCCGGCAGCTGCAGGACCACAGAGGCCCGCATGGCCGTGCCGATGTTCGTGGGGCACTGGGTGAGGTAGCCGAGCTTCGGGTCGAAAGAGAAGCCGAGGGCGTCGTCGAGGATGGTGTCCATCTGGTCGGCGAGCTCGAAGGCGCGGTCCAGTTCCAGACCGGGCAGCAGCGCCTGGATCTTCACATGGTCCTCTTCACAGACCATGAGACTGAGGCTCTCGTCGGGCGTCATCAGGAAGGTGCGGCCCTCCTGGGCGCTGACGAATTCGGGGCTCACGAGGTCCCGCTCCGCGAGGGAGATGGCGGCATACCGGGAGAGGCTGTCCATGCGGGTCGTCACAAACTTCCCCTGGAGGCTTTCCCCCACCGCGTTCTCCACTTCGACGGCGATCTGCTCTTTTTCTTCCGTGGTCAGACGGGACGTGAACACGTGGTCCCGCAGGTTGCGGGCCAGAGAGACTTTGGAACTGACGGCGACGTCGTTCTCCTTGCCGGCGAGCATATACCATTTGGTCATTTCGTCTCACCCCGCAGTTCTCTCAGACGGTCTCTCAGGACAGCCGCCTGTTCATATTCCTCCGCGCTGACGGCCTCCTTGAGTTCCGCTTCGAGACGGCGCACTTCGGCCCGGCGCTCGCTGCGGTCATCTTCGGTCGTGCTGGTCTTGCCCACGTGGGTGGCCCGTCCGTGGATACGGGACAGGGAAGGTTTCAGGCGGTCATAAAAAATGTCGTAGCATTCGGCGCAGCCCATCATGCCGGTGCGGATGATATCCTCGAAACTGCTGCCGCAGCCGGGGCAGCGCTCGACCTCCTCCTCGGCGGCCGGCAGCGCGGCCTCCGGGAAGAAACGGCTGAGCAGAGAACTGAACCCTCCGCCGAAGCCGCCGGTGAACAGGCCGACATAGCCCAGATGCTGGGCGCAGCTGGTGCAGAGATGCAGTTCCGCGGACTCGCCGTCCACGATCCGTTTGATGTGTGTCGTAGCCTCGTTCCGGCCACAGTTCTGGCAAAGCATGAGGTGCTTCCTTTCCGCAAGACAGAGGTCTTGTTCTTCTAACTTTATTATTATCCGCCATGCCGTTCATTTCGTCAACCTCGCCCCTTCTTTCCTGTCAAAAAAAAGACAAGGTTTCCTGTCCGGAAACAGTAATCTCACGTTGAATTTTCTTTATAATAGGATATAATATACTTTAGTGTTCAGCCCGGCGGGATCGTGACGTTCCGCCCGGAACGGACCCGCATTATTATGATGTTTGGAAAACAGCGTGGAGTCATCCATGCATAAGCGAAGGAGTTGAATGAATGGCAAGCTTAAACATTGCTGGCGTGCTGAAGCCCGCGGCAAAGGGCCATGGCGGCGCTCATGTGAAGCATCACAAGAACACCTCTGCCATGCCCGTCGAGCGCATGCCAGTCCCGGCTACGGTCACCATCCCCCTGTCACAGCATATCGGCGCCCCGAACGAGGCGCAGGTAAAAGTGGGCGATGAGGTCAAAGTCGGACAGGTCATCGGCAGCACAGACGCTTTTGTCAGTGCTCCGGTCCATGCCACTGTTTCCGGCACGGTCAAAGCCATCAAACCCGTCAAGATCGTCAATGGCAACATGGTCAACGCGGTTGTCATCGAATCGGACGGAGAAATGGCACTCTCCGAGGATGTCAAACCCCCGGTCATCGAGACGAAGCAGGACTTCCTGAACGCAGTCCGCGCCTCCGGTCTCGTCGGTCTGGGCGGCGCCGGCTTCCCCACCCACGTCAAACTCGCGTTCAAGGAAGACGCGGGCGTCGACACACTCATCATCAACGCGGCGGAATGCGAGCCCTACATCACGGTGGACCATCGTGAACTGCTCGACCATCCGAAGGACATCCTGACCGGCATCAAAGAGACCGTCAAATGGCTCGGTTTCAAGAATGCTTACATCGGGATCGAGGACAACAAGCCGGACGCGTTCCGGACCCTGCTGCAGACCATGGAAGAGAACGAAGAGTTCAAAGACGTGGCCCAGCTCATCTGCCTGCCCTCGACCTACCCGCAGGGCGCAGAAAAAGTCCTCATCTACTCCGCCACCGGCAGACAGGTCCCTCCGGGAAAACTGCCCTCTGACGTCGGCTGTGTCGTCATGAACGTCCAGTCCGTCTCGTTCCTGGGCCGCTATCTCAAGACCGGCAAACCGCTGGTCAGCCGTTCCCTCACCGTGGACGGCGCCGCTGTCGCCGAACCGAAGAACCTCCGCGCGCCGCTCGGCACCCTGTATTCCGACATCCTGGAGTACTGCGGCGGGTTCAAGGAAGAGCCGTACAAAGTCATGGCGGGCGGCCCCATGATGGGCATCGCCACCCCGGACATCCAGGTACCGCTCCTCAAAAACAACAACGCCATCACCTGTCTTGCCAAAGACTATGTCAAGGTGAAACCCACCCGGGCCTGCATCCGCTGCGGCCGCTGCGTGGAGTCCTGCCCCATGTGCCTCGAGCCCACCCTCATCGAGAAGAAGGCTCACCTGGGCGACGTGGCCGGCCTGGAAAAGGCCAGCGTCATGACCTGCATGGAGTGCGGCAGCTGCGCATTCGCGTGCCCGTCCGGCAGACCGCTGGTTCAGTACATGCGTCTTGGTAAGACCATCATTAGAGAGGCAGGTGCGAAAAAATGATCGAAAACAAGAGACTTACGGTCAGCGCTTCGCCTCACCAGAAGTCCGCTGACACCACCACCCGCATCATGCTCGATGTCATCATCGCGCTGCTTCCCGCGGGCATCGTCGCAGTCGCCGTCTTCGGCCTGCGCGCTCTGGCTGTCATCCTCGTCTCCGTTCTCTCCTGCGTTCTGGCCGAGTTCCTCAGCCGGAAGGCCATGAAGAAGGAAGACACCGTCACAGACCTGTCCGCCATCGTCACGGGTCTGCTCCTGGCCTACAACCTGCCCGCCGGCATTCCTATCTGGATCGTCATGCTGGGCGCGGTCGTCGCCATCGTCGTCATCAAGCAGATGTTCGGCGGCATCGGCCAGAACTTCATCAACCCGGCTCTGGGCGCCAGAGTCATCCTCATGTCCGCCTTCCCCGGCAGAATGTCTGCCGGTGCCTTCGCAGACACCAACCGCATCGGCTGGGGCGTCGACACCGTCACCGGTGCCACTCCCATGGGCCTTGTGGGTCTCGACGGCGTCCAGGAAGGTGCGCCCACCCTCATGCAGATGTTCCTCGGGACCACCAGCGGCTGTATCGGCGAAGTTTCCGCCCTTGCGCTGCTGCTCGGCGGCATCTATCTGATGGTCCGGAAAGTCATTTCCCCCATCATCCCCTGCACCTTCATCGCCACCGTCGCCATCTTCTGCACCTTTGCACAGGGCTTCGATATGTACGCTGTGGCTTACGAACTGCTGGGCGGCGGTCTGTTCCTCGGCGCCATCTTCATGGCCACCGACTACACCACCTCCCCCATCACCAACAAGGGCAAGCTCATCGCCGGCATCTTCTGCGGTCTCGTCACCTGCATCATCCGGCTCTGGGGTTCCCTTCCGGAAGGCGTGTCCTTCTCCATCATCCTCATGAACGTGTTTGTACCGTACTTTGAGGACTGGACTGCTCCTACCCCCTTCGGGTTCATCAAGGAGAAAAAGAATAAGGCAAAGGAGGAGACCAAAGCATGAGTAAGAAATTCACTCCGAAAGACATCTTAGTCCCCACCATCACCTTGTTCCTCATCGCGCTCGCGGCTACCCTTCTGCTGGCTCTCGTCAACAGTGTGACCGCCGACCGCATCGCCGCTGCCCAGGCCGCCGCGGAAGCGGAAGCCAGACAGACGGTCTTCCCCGACGCAAAGAACTTCGTTCAGAAGTCCAACTACTTTGAAGCCACCGACAAAGACGGCAACATCGTCGGCTACGTCTTCAACACCGCCAGCAAAGGCTACGGCGGAGACGTCCCGCTCACCGTCGGCATCGACGCTTCCGGCACCATCACCGGCATCGTCCCCGGAGACCTCTCCGATGAGACCCCCGGTCTGGGCCAGAACGCGAGCAAGGACAACTTCAGAGAGCAGTTCGTCGGCAAGACCGGCAAGGTCAGCGTCGTCAAGAACGCGCCCGGTGAAAATGAGATCCAGGCACTCACCAGTGCCACCATCACCTCTACCGCCGTTGTCAACGCTGTCAATGAAGCGGTAGACATGTACAATGACATTACAGGAGGTGGGAAATAATGGCTGAAGCTGCAAAGAGAAGTTCCCTCGGCGAACTCACCAAAGGTTTCGTCAAAGAGAACCCCGTCCTGCGCCTCGTCCTCGGCACCTGCCCGACGCTGGCCATCACCACCTCTGTTGAGAACGCCATCGGTATGGGCGTTGCCGCTACCCTCGTTCTCATCATGTCCAACACCGTCATTTCCGCCCTGCGGAAAGTCATCCCCTCGAAAGTCCGCGTGCCCTGCTTCATCGTGGTCATCGCCGCTTTCGTGTCCATGATCCAGCTGCTGGTCAAAGCCTTCGCGCCGTCTCTGGACGCCGCCCTGGGCATCTACCTGCCGCTCATCGTTGTCAACTGTATCATCCTCGGACGTGCGGAAGCCTTCGCCAGCAAGAACCCCATCGGGCTCTCCATCCTGGACGGCGTCGGCATGGGCATCGGTTTCACCTTCGCCCTCACCCTCATGGCCGCCATCCGTGAGTTCTTCGGTTCCGGTAACCTGACCCTCAAGGTCCTCGGTTTCGGCACCACCCTCTCCGACATCTTTGGTCTCGGTGAGAGCAACGTCCTGTCCGCCATCCACCTGGAACCCATCATCATCTTCATCCTGGCTCCCGGCGGTTTCTTCGTCTACGGTCTGCTCGTCGCGCTGGTCAACAAACTGTCCAGCAGAAAAGGCGGCGACCCCTCCGAGCTGAACTGCTGCGATGTCCGTGAAGACGAGGCGGGCAACCTGGTCCTCGTCGCCGACGGCAAGACCATCGTCATGCCGAAGGTCGAGACCGCTCCCCAGGTCAAGAAAGTTGAAAACACCGGAAAGGAGGCTGTTGAAGCATGAAGTTAATTGCCATTATGCTGACGACCATCTTCACGCAGAACTTCGTCCTTTCCAAATTCCTCGGTATCTGCCCCTTCCTTGGCGTTTCCAAGAAAAAGGACACTGCCATCGGCATGAGCGCGGCGGTCATCTTCGTCATGCTCCTTGCCACCATCGTTTGCTATCCGCTGAACGTCCTTCTCGAGAAAAACGGTTTTGACTACCTGCAGACCCTGGTCTTCATCCTGGTCATCGCCGCCCTCGTCCAGTTCGTCGAGATCGTCATGAAGAAGTACATGAAGCCGCTGTACAGCTCCCTCGGTATCTTCCTTCCCCTCATCACCACGAACTGCGCCGTCCTGGGTCTCGTCACCCTGAACGTTCAGGAAGGCTACAATTTCATCGAATCCATCTTCAATGCGCTGGGCGCAGGCCTCGGTTTCATGCTCGCCATGATCATGTTCTCCGGTATCCGTGAGAGAATGGAAGGCAACGACGTGCCGAAATTCTGGGCGGGTCTTCCCATCACCCTCGTTGCGGCCGCCCTCATCACCTGCACCTTCCTGGGCTTCACCGGCATCATTGAAAACATCTTCGGTGCATAAGAAAGGAATGGTGAATACATGAATCCGATTTTATTAGCGGTCCTCATCGTCGCCATCCTCGGCATGGTGCTCGGCCTCGTTCTGGCCATCGCATCCATTGTCATGGCTGTGCCGGTCGATGAAAAAGCCGTTGCCATCGAAGGAGTCCTGGCGGGCGCCAACTGCGGTGCCTGCGGATATTCCGGATGCGCCGGCTACGCCGCGGCTCTCGCCGCCGGCGAATGTGAAGACACCACCCTCTGCTCTCCCGGCGGCTCCGGCTGTGCGAAGTCCATCGCGGAGATCCTGGGTGTTGCCGCGGGAGATTCCACTCCCATGACGGCTGTCGTCCTGTGCCGCGGCACAGACGCCAACGCCGCCACCATCATGGATTACCATGGTGACATGAGCTGTAAGACCGCCTCCCAGCTGTTTGGCGGCGGCAAAGCCTGCTCCTTTGGTTGTCTGGGCCTCGGCGACTGTGTGGCCGCCTGCCCGTTCGACGCCATTCATATCAGCGAGTCCGGCCTCCCGGAAGTCGATTCCGAGAAGTGCCGCGCCTGTAAGATCTGTATCAATGTCTGCCCGAAGGGCGTCATTGAGCTGGCTCCCCTCTACAAGCATGAAGCTGTCGTCTACTGCCAGAACCGCAACAAGGGCGGCGAGGCGCGCAAGATGTGCAAAGTCGGCTGCATCGGCTGTATGAAGTGCCAGAAGACCTGTCAGCACGACGCCATCCACGTGGAGAACTTCAAGGCTTCCGTGGACTATGCGAAGTGCGTTGGCTGCGGCGACTGCGCAGAAGCCTGCCCGGTCGGCTGCATCGACATGGCCACCTTCGGAAAGATCGTCGTCGTCGACCCGGTCGTCACCAAGGTCCAGCCCGTCGAGAAAGAAGCATAAACTCCTTTATAAATATGTATAGCGATACCCGGCCGTTCCGCGGCCGGGTATCTTTTTTACTATTGTCAGGCAAAAACCGGGCTAAATCGCCCACTTTGTACACCAATTTAACAAACTTTTGCGGTGAATCAAATTTTTCCCCCAAAAACTTTGTGAATTTTCTGTCATTTTGTTGATTTTCAAAAATCGTTGTCCTATAATGGTGCATGCTGTCTGTCCGACAGTTTTTTGATCGTTTTCACACCCTTTCAGGAGGTTTTTATCATGGCAAGAGTCTTCAATTTTTCCGCCGGCCCCTCCATGCTTCCGGAGTCGGTCCTGAACCGCGCAGCCGACAGCATGCTCGACTACGAAGGCACCGGCGAGTCCGTCATGGAGATGTCCCACCGGAGCAAGGAGTATCAGGCCATCATCGACAAGGCCGAAGCCGACCTGCGCACCATCATGGACATCCCGGACAACTACAAGGTCCTGTTCCTGCAGGGCGGCGCCTCTACCCAGTTTGCCGCCATCCCGCTGAACTTCATGAACGGCAGCGGCAAAGCGGACTATGTCGTCTCCGGCGGCTGGTCCAAAAAGGCAGCCCAGGAAGCGGCCCGCTACGGCGATGTGAAGGTCGTCGCCTCCAGTGCCGACCAGAACTTCTCCTGTGTCCCCGAGATGGACCCGGCCGAGTTCCGTCCTGACGCAGACTACTTCTACATCTGCATGAACGAGACGGTCCACGGCAACCTCATGCGCGACCTGCCCGATACCGGCAACGTGCCGCTCATCGCCGACATCTCCTCCTGTTTCCTGTCTGAGCCCCTCGACGTCTCAAAGTTTGCCATGCTTTACGGCGGCGCTCAGAAGAATATCGCCCCCGCCGGTCTCACCATCTGCATCATCCGGGAAGACCTGCTGGGCAACGCGAGAGACATCACCCCCACCATGCTCAACTATGAGACCATGGCAAACTCCGGTTCCATGTACAACACCCCTCCCTGCTGGTGCATCTACATGGCCGGCATGGTCTTCGAGTGGATCCTGAAAGTGGGCGGTCTTACGGAAATGAAACGCCGCAACGAAGCCAAGGCGGCCGTCCTGTACAACTACCTTGACGAGAGCAAAATGTTCCGGGGCACCGTGGTCAAGAAGGACCGCTCCCTCATGAACGTCCCCTTCGTCACGGACTCTGACGAGCTGAACGCGGAGTTCATCAAAGGCTGCACCGAAAACGGCCTCATCAACATCAAGGGCCACCGCTCCGTCGGCGGCATGCGCGCCTCCATCTACAACGCCATGCCCATCGAAGGCGTCGAGAAACTGGTGGAATACATGAAAGAGTTCGAAGAAGCTCATACTGTGAAATAAAAGGAGAACCCATCCGACATGTACAAAGTACTGACTCTGAACAACATCTCCCCGGCGGGACTGTCCCAGCTGGATCCCGAAAAATACATCGTCGGGCCCGACGTCGAAAACCCCGACGCCATCCTGGTCCGCAGCGCCAAAATGCACGACATGGAGTTTGCGCCGAACACCCTGGCCATTGCCCGCGCCGGTGCCGGCACGAACAACGTCCCCGTCGACCGCTGCGCGCAGGAAGGCATCGTGGTCTTCAACACCCCCGGCGCCAACGCCAACGCGGTCAAGGAACTGGTCCTCTGCGCCCTGTTCCTCACCTCCCGGAAGATCATCCCCGGCATCGAGTTCGCCAACTCTCTGAAGGGCAAAGGCGATGAAGTCTCCAAGCTCGTTGAGAAGGGCAAGAACGCCTTCACCGGTCCCGAACTGACCGGCAAGACCCTCGGTGTCGTCGGTCTCGGCGCCATCGGCGTCCGGGTGGCCAACGCTGCCCGCACCCTCGGCATGCATGTCTATGGCTACGACCCGTACCTCTCGGTCGACGCGGCCTGGAACCTTTCGAGCCATATCCGCCATGCCCCCACCCTCGACGACATCTTCGCGAACTGCGATTACATCACCGTCCATGTCCCGCTGACCGACGACACGAAGTACACGGTCCGCAAAGAGACCATCGAAAAGATGAAGGACGGCGTCCGCATCGTCAACTTCGCCCGCGGCGAACTGGTCAACTCCGCCGACATGATCGAGGCTCTGGAGAGCGGCAAGGTCGCGGCCTACGCCACCGACTTCGCAGACGACAGCCTGCTGGGCGTCCCCGGCGTCATCGCCATGCCCCACCTCGGCGCCTCCACCCCGGAGTCCGAGGACAACTGCGCGAAGATGGCCGCCTATGAGCTCATCGAATACCTCGAGAACGGCAACATCCGCAACTCGGTCAACATGCCGAACGCCGAAATGGCCCGCGTCTGCCGGAACCGTCTCTGCGTCATCCACCAGAACGTCCCGAACGTTCTGAGGGGCATTACGAGCCAGTTCGTGGACTCCAACATCAACGACTTCATGAACCGCTCCAAAGGCGACATCTCCTACACCATCCTGGAAGTGGACGGCGATGTGTCCGACGAGATCGTCGATACCGTCAAGGAGATCCCCGGCGTCATCAAGGTCCGCGCCATCCGCGGCTGACGCGTTTCACGAAAAAGATAAGCCTCAGGCGAACTGCCTGAGGCTCTTTCTTTTGCTTTTATAACTCTTCGATGAGATAGATGCCGTCGATGGCACGGATGCGTTCGAGGACCTCCTCGGGCGCCACCGGCCGCGGGAAGCGCAGCGTGAAGATGGCGCTGGAGCTCGTGACATCGTTTTCTCTGGTCCGGGTGATCTCCAGGTTGCGGACCCGGACATTGCGCTTTTTCAGCTCCTCGAACAGGACCTCGAGGACCGAGCGGCTGCGGAACTCCATGTAGACGTTGATTTCCGGCTGCCGGTTCATGAACGCGTATTCCAGCTGGCTGAAGAGGAGCTCCGAGACCAGCACGAGCGCGGCGGCGATGAGCCCGCCCTCGTAGAACCCGGCGCCGATGGCAAGGCCCACGATGGCGCAGGTCCAGAGGCCGGCGGCGGTGGTCAGACCTTTGATCTGGTTGCGCCGGGTGACGATGATGGTGCCGGCGCCGATGAAACCGATGCCCGCGATGACCTGGGCACCGAGACGGGCCATGTCGGTGTAGAGGCCCTGGGAGAGGAACAGGTACTGGCCGGTCATGGTGGTCATGGCGGCACCGACGCAGATGAGGATGTGGGTCCGGAAGCCGGCCGGGCGCCGTTTGTACTCCCGCTCCAGGCCGATGAGGGCGCCGCAGAGGAACGTGAGCCCGAGACGGATGAGGACCGAAAGGAAGGTCACATCGCGCACGTTGTCGAACAGTTCAAACATGGGGGACCTCCTTTCAGATCTCTTTGACGGTATACACTTCGTCGAGGTCCGACAGAAGCGTGATGAGTTTGTGGTGGGGCATGCTGTGGGCCATGCGCAGGTAGAGGACCGCGTTGGGTTTCTGGACGATCTGCTCTTTGCCGTGGTGGATGTCCATGTCGAAAATGCCGATGTCCTGCGCCTTGATGACCCGGAGGACCTCCGCGAGGTCGCTCATGGAGTGGACCTCCACATAGAGGTTGACGTTGCGGGAGCGCTCAATGAAGAACTCTTCGAGCGGCCGGAGCAGCCACATGGTGATCACGATGAGAAGGAAGGCGATGAGCGCGCATTCGTAGAACCCGGCGCCGATGGCAAGGCCCAGACAGGCGGACGTCCAGAGGCCGGACGCGGTGGTCAGGCCCTTGACCTTCTGCTGGTTCGTCGCGATGACGGTGCCGGCACCGAGAAAGCCGATGCCGTTGATGACCTGCGCGCCGAACCGGGACACGTCGGTCTTCAGTCCGACTGCCTCCGCAGCCGGTGCCCAGTCCGTCAGAAGCATGACGTATTCATACTGGCTGAGGACCATGGTCAGCGCTGCGCCGAGACAGACCAGCGTGTACGTACGGGGTCCCGCCGGACGGTGACGCAGCCCCCGGTCCAGACCGATGAGCCCGCCGAGCAGCAACGCCAGCAACAGCCGCAGCACCACGGACAGCGTATTCAGTTCTCGCAAAAAATCGAGTTGTGTCAGCATGGTTTCTTCCTCCGTTTCCCCTATTGTAGCACTCCGGCATTTTTTGGCAAGTTTTTCCGTCCGCTCGTCCGGGCAATAAGGTATTGTCAATAAAAATAGCGTGTACTATAATTGTTTTGACCGAGCACTCTGTCGCCATACCCGCGACAGACACACGAAAGTAAAGGAGACTAGTTCTATGAAACACAACAGTAAGCTTTCCAGAGTTTTTGTCATCCTCATGGCACTGTCCATGGTCTTCATGCTGACGGCCTGCTCTGAAGCCACCTCCAACTTCCTGAAGTATGGATGGGACTACGAAGCGAACGGCATCCAGTATGAACCCGGCTTCGAGTACACCTACGAGTATGCGGCTCCGGCCCCCGGCGGCTACTCTGCCGGCGCCTCCGCCTACAGCGGCAGCAGTGCTTACGCCAGCAGCGACTACGACACCGCCGGCGACTACGACACCGACACCTACGCCTATGGCGACTTAGACCCGAACGCCAAGGTCAGCGATATCCTGGGCGGCAAAACTGGCAAACCCGCCGGCGCCGCAGCTCCCGCTGCCGCCGCGAACAAGACCTCTTATACTGCCGCGGAAGCCCTGGAACTCTACAAGTCGGCTGCCAACAAGGTCAAGAGCAACGCCAAGTCCGCGACCCGGACCTCTGAGACCATCAAGACCATCAGCGGCTCCATCCCCTCTCTCTACTCCACCTTCGGGTTCAAAGAGGGCACCAACACCGAAAAGGTCGTTGCCAGCGGTTCTTCCCAGCTGAGAGAGAAATTCCCGGTCGAGGGCAAGAACTACACCTGCAACCTCAGCGCTTCCGATATCAAGTCCGCCACGGTTTCCAACAACGGCTCCAGCAAAGTCGTCACCATCGTGGTCAAGGATGACAACCCCGGCACCTACAGCAATTCCTCGAAGTGTGTCTCCACCATCAGCATCCCCATCGGCACCTGGACCTGCAAGGGCGTCACCCTGCGCGGCACCATCGATGCCAACGGACGTCTGACCAGCCTCTACTACAAGATGCCCACCTATGTCACTCAGGGTTCCGACGCCTTCGCGTTCTCCCTGGAACAGAACTGGTCCGTCGCCTACTGAGAAACACAATAAAAAAGCAGCCCGAACGGGCTGCTTTTTTTATTCTCTTTACGGGTTCACGTTGTCCCAGGGGGTGGGGCCCTGTGTCGGCGGATCGGTCACCGGAGGCGCTTCTGTCGGAGGCTCCGTGACGGGTGCCGTCGAAGCGGTGGTGGACGCCGTTGTGGACCGGGTGGTCGAACGGGTCGTGGACCGGGTGGTGCTCCGCGTGGTGGACCGGGTGGTCGACCGGGTCGTGGAACTGGTGCTGCGGCTCACGGACGAGCTCTGGGAAGCGGTCGACGAAGCGCTGGTCTGGCCGTTTTCGTCGTACTCCGCGGAAGCTTCTTCCGTTGTGGTCTCGGTGGCATCCGAGTTGTTGGAGACACTGCGCTCAAAGGCCGTGGTCTTCGGTTTCGCGGAAGTGGCGGTCGCCTCGTCCGCGGCACGGTTGTGGCGGGTCAGGAACACGCCGCCGAGAACGAGCAGCAGGGCCAGCAGGATGGCGATGATGGACGCGATGGTGATGCGCCGGCGCGTGCGGTTGCTGATGGGCCGTTCGCCCTCATCCGGCAGGAACACGGTCTCGTCGATGTTGTTGGCATAAGTCCGGGGACCTTCTGTCGCCGCCTTGGCCTCGTAGTCCTTGCGGTAGTTCTCGTAGCGGGGCTGGAACTCCTCTTCGGGCTCCGGAACGGGTTCCGGTTCCGGCTCCGGCTCGGCCGGGGCCTCCGGTTCGGGTTCCGCGTGGACGGGAGAAGGCACTTCGTCGAACGACGACGGCGCGGCGCCGGCAAAGTAAGTGCCGGGAGCCGGTTCTTCGTAAATGGGCTCGTAGCTGTCGTAGTACTCTTCCTCGTCGGGCTCCTCCGCCGGTTTTCTCTGATAGACCACCGGTTCCGGCTCCGCGGGTTTCGCGGCTTTCGGGTTTTTGGAGAAGGTCATGTCGTCCAGCGCGCCCGGGGCAGCATAGCCGAAGTCCACTTCGTAGTCCTCCGCCTCTTCCCCGGCAGCGGCCTTCTTCGGGACGGCCGGAGCGGCAGGGGCAGAGACCGGCGCTTCCACGATGACCGGGGGCTCTTCGATGACGGGCGGCTCCACTGCGGGAGGCTCCACGGAAGGTGCCTCTTCGGGCAGGTTCACTTTGCTTCCGCCGAGGTCGATCTCAAACATCTTGATGCGGTCGTCGTTGGTGGACTCCACCTCTACGGGACCGGTGCGGACCGGCGGTTCCTCCGCCTTTGGCACGATGGGTTCGGAATTGATGTCGGTAAATATGAAACTGGGCTGCTCCTCAGAGACTTCTGCAGGGACTTCCTCCGGAAGTTCTTCTTCCGGTTCCCGTTTGAAACGGTCCAGCATATCTTTGATGGCCATAGGACTGTGCTCCTTTCGGTGTCGCTTTTTTCTCATTTCTCCTGTGTGTCTGTATCACTTAGGCGATCTACTCGCTTGGTGTCGGGTCTGGGTCCGGATCGGGGACCGGGGTCGGGGTCGGAGCCGGCGGATTCTGGGTCTGAGACTGCGTCTGACTCTGGGTCTGGCTCTGCGTCTGAGACTGGGTCTGGCTCTGCGTCTTCGCGGTCGTCCTTGCCGTCGTCTTTCGGGTCGTGGACCGTCTGGTGGTGGGATCGACCACATAGTAAGTGGCAGAGGTCCGGCGAATGGACGCCGCTTCCCCGGTCTCTTCCTCTGTGGTCGTCTCCGTCACGGTCGTGGTGGCAGTCGATGCCGTCGTGGTGACGGTCGTCGAGACGGTCGTGGCAGGTTTCGACTGGCCGGAGTGACGGGAAACAAAGGTGAATACCAGAGCGCCGATGAGGATGCCGAGCGCCAGGAACAGGATGATCCAGGCCCACTTCACCCGTTTGGGCGACAGCGGTCCATCGTCATATTCGTATTCCTCTTCAAAGCCTTCCTCATATTCGTCGAAGTCTTCGGACTCCTCTTCCAGAGAGCGGATGAGGTCGGGATCCACTTCATATTTGTCTTTTCTGCGAAGTGCCATGAGGTCCTCCTTCTGCTGAAAACTATTTATGATACTTTCCGCCGGAGCTGATGTGGAAGGCCCGATAGAGCTGTTCCAGCAGCATGACCCGCGCGAGCTGATGCGGGAACGTCATTTCCGACAGAGAGAGTTTTGCGTCCGCAAACCGTTTGACTTCCTCGGACAGTCCGAAGGAACTGCCGATGAGAAACGTGACGTGGCTGTTTCCGGAGACGGCGAGGCGGTCCAGTTCTTCGCTGAACACTTCCGAGGCACGCTGTCTCCCCTCGATGCAGAGGGCATAGACGAAGGAGCCTTTCGGGATGGCCTCGAGAATGCGTTTCCCCTCTTTCTCCAGAGCCGCTGTCACCTGTGACGGAGACGGTTCCGACGGTAACGCTTCTACGCTAACTTCTATTATATTGAATTTACAAAAGGCGGTCAATCGCTTCGTATATTCCGCCTGGGCGTCCCGCAGGTACTTTTCTTTGAGTTTTCCGGGGACGATGACCGTCACACTCAGCATCAGAGCACCTCCGTCAGCAGGACTTCGTTTCTGGGGGCCACCGCGAGGCGGTAGTCCCGGTCCGCCACGGCGCCCTCCTGCAGCAGCATGGAGGCGGTGGTCTGGTACGCCAGGTCCGGCAGATTGTTCTCGCTGCTCAGATGGCCGAGGATGATCTGCTGTGTGCCGGAGCGGAGCAGGTCAAGGGCCGTGTCGGCCGCGTCGTCGTTGTTGAGATGGCCGAACTCCGAGTTGATGCGCTGCTTGAGCACGTAAGGGTACGGGCCGTTGAAGAGCATGCCGAGGTCGTGGTTCGACTCGAGGAGCACGGTATTGCTCCGGAGGATGCCGTTTCGGACCTCGTCGGTCATGACGCCGAGGTCTGTGGCAACCGACGCGGACCGTCCGCTCTCCAGCGTGACGGTGTAGCCGAAGCCCTCCGCGCAGTCGTGCGACGTGTGGAAACAACGCACGTGAAACCCACCGATGTCCGCGGTATCCAGCATCTGGAAGACCGGGAAACTGCCCTTCAGTTCCCCCTTCCGGTCGAGGGCTTCCAGCGTGCCGAGGGAGGCATAGACCGGGATGTGGTACCGGTTCGCGAAGACCCGCAGGCCGGCGATGTGGTCCGTGTGCTCATGGGTGATGAATATGGCGTGGACCTTCTCCGGAGAGAGCCCCAGTTCCGAAAGGGCGAGCGTCGTCTGTTTGGCATTTTTGCCGATATCGACCAGCACGCCGCCGGAACGGTCGCCGATATAAGTGGCGTTGCCGCTGCTGCCGGAATACAGGGTGGCGAACACGTCCTGTGCCATCGGGCTCCTCCTCTCTTCTTTCATAAAAGAAGGGGTGCGCCAAACGCACCCCTCAACGGTTCTTATCAGCCGGCGTTCTGGACTTTGTCGGGATGGTCCAGAATGGGCTCGCGGGAAATGTCCGCGCCCAGCGCCGAGAACTTTTCAACAACGTTTTCATAGCCGCGGTCAATATAGATGACGTTCTCCACTTCGGTGTGGCCCACCGCCGCGAGTCCGGCGATGATCATGGCCGCGCCGGCGCGAAGGTCATAGGCCTTGACGGGACAACCGTTCAGGTGGTCGACCCCCTGGATGATGGCGACTTTTCCGTTGACTTCAATGTGGGCACCCATGCGGGTCAGCTGATCGACATATTTGAACCGGCTGTCCCAGACGCCTTCCGAGACGATGCTGGTGCCGCTGGCAAGGCAGAGAGCCGCTGCCATCTGGGGCTGCATGTCGGTCGGGAAGCCCGGATGGGGCATGGTCTTGATGTTGCACTTCGTCAGAGGCTGGTCGGCAATGACCCGGACGGCATCGTCCAGTTCCTCGACCCGGACACCGGCCTCTTCCAGTTTCGCGATGATGGACTCGAGATGCTTCGGGACCACGTTGCGGATGAGCACATCGCCTCCGCAGGCGGCGACCGCCGCCATGTAAGTGCCGGCTTCGATCTGGTCCGGAATGACAGAGTAGTCGCAGCCGTGCATCTCTTCGACGCCGCGGATCTTGATGACGTCTGTACCGGCGCCGCGCACGTCGGCGCCCATGGAGTTCAGGAAGTTGGCCAGGTCGACGATGTGGGGCTCTTTCGCCGCGTTTTCGATGACCGTGAGGCCTCTGGCCTTGACCGCCGCCAGCATGACGTTCATGGTGGCACCGACCGAGACGACGTCCATGTAGATGGAGTTGCCGGTCAGCTGGTCGGCCTCGGCGTGCACAAAGGCGTTTTCTTCCATGGAAACAGAAGCGCCCAGCATCTCAAAGCCTTTCAGGTGCTGGTCGATGGGTCGTACCCCGCCGAAGTCGCAGCCGCCGGGCATGGCGACACGGGCTTTGGAGCAGCGTCCCAGCAGGGCGCCCAGCAGATAGTAGGACGCTCTCAGGTGACGGGTGAGCTCGTAGGGGACGGTATAGGAACTGATGACCGAGGTGTCGATCTCATAGGTATGCGGATTGATGGCACGGATGCGGGCACCCATGGCCTCCAGCATTTCCAGCATGCAGGTGACGTCAGAAATGTTCGGAATATTTTCGATCCGGCAGGGGCCCTCCGCCAAAAGGGTGGCCGGCAGGATGGCGACGACAGAGTTTTTGGCTCCGCTGATGTCGACGACACCCTCCAGGCGTTTCCCGCCGTTGATGCAAAACTTATCCAATCTTCTTCTCTCCTAATTATGCTTAAAGCTACGCTAGTGAGTACTATGTAACATAGATATTGTGCTAAATCTGAGTTATTATACCACCAGTTCCGTAAATTGAAAAGTCCTGACCCCCGGTTTTCCGTCACTCCGGGGCAAAATCGTCAATTTATCTAAAAAGCCCTGCTCCGGTTTTCCGGAACAGGGCGATTTGTTATGCGTTCGGTTTTTCTCAGCCGGGCAGGCCTTTCGACTTCAGCCAGGTGGTGATGTCATTGTAGACTTCTTCCTTGCAGTCGTCGCGGAAGAGCTCATGACGGAAGGTCTTATACCATTTGGTGGTGTGGTCCTTGATGCCGGCAATGTCCATCCACTTGTCAGCGAGCCGGACACCCACGCCGCAGAAACCGACGAGGTCCTGCGTACCGGCGACGACGAGGACGGGCAGGTCCTTCGGCATCTTTCTGGCCCAGAGGGTGCCGGCGGAGCGAGCCGCGAGAGCGCCCAGCATAGCCATGAGGCCGGGGGTGTAGTAGACCGTGATCATGGGGTCTTTCAGATAGTCGGCACGGTTTTCCTTGCTGCGGGAAAGCCAGCCGGTGGAGAACATGTTGTTGGTGACTTTGACCTCAATGTCCTTGACCGGTTTCGCGGTGAAGAGCGGGACCAGCGGGTAGATGAGGCAGCGGAAAATGCTTCCGAAGAAGTCGCCGGAACCGCAGTAAACGGTGGCGGCCAGCTCTTTGCCGTACTTCGCTCCATAGATCTTCGCGATGAAGGAGCCCATGGAATGACCGATGAGGACTTCCGGCAGGCCGGGATGCTCGGAGACGGCAATGTCTCTCATCTTGTGCATGTCTTTGATGACGATCTTGTCGGCGCCCTTCGGGCACTTGCCGATGTTGCGCAGGTTTTCTTCGGTGCCCATGGCGGTCTTTCCGTGGCCGACATGGTCTTCACCGTAGACCGCGTAACCGGCTTTGGCGAGGTGTTCGCCGATGCCGTGGAAACGGTCGATATGCTCGCAGACACCGTGAGCGATGAGCGCGACAGCTTTGGTTTCGACGGAATCGTCCGTCCAGGTCAGATAGCGGACGCGATCCTGTTTGTCAGTGGATTCAAAGAATCTCTCTTCACATTTGATGGACATTTGCTTTCCTCCTGTACTGTGCTCACTCTCCAAGAAAGGTGAGTCGAAAATCACTTAAAATCATATCATACTAATTGGCTGATTTCCACTAAAATACTCAAATTGTTCCTGAAAAATTGACAACTTTCCACATTTGTCAGAACAGCAGGTTTTCCATGTCCTCCGGCAGAGGAGCGTCGAAGGAAAGACGTGCTCCGGTGACGGGATGGAGAAACTCCGCGTGCGCGCAGTGCAGCGCGTGGCGATGGATCTCTCCGGAAGCTGTGCCGTAGAGCGTATCGCCCACCAGCGGAGTGCCGAGAGAGGCGAAATGGACGCGGATCTGATGGGTCCGGCCCGTCTCCAGACGGACTTCGACCAGGGACCGTTCCTCCCCGGTCTGCAGGGCTTTCCAGTGGGTGACCGCCCGGTCTCCCCGGTCGTCGACGACCCGGATGGTGAGAATGGGATCCGGCCGGAAGATGGGCGCGTCGATGGTCCCGCTCCCCTCATATTTCCCGGAAGGGACAGCCAGATACACCTTTTTCACGCCCCGCTGCAGGCGGTCCGCCGCGTAGGCGTTCAGGGCGCAGACCATGACGCCGGACGTCCCCTTGTCGAGCCGTCCCACGGCCCGGAACGTGACCGGTGTCCGGCCCTCCTGCGTCAGGTGCCAGGTGATGAAATTGGCCAGCGTGTCTCCCTGGTGGTTGTGGCTCGGATGGACCGCGAGGGTGCCCGGCTTGTTCAGGACCAGCAGGTCCTCGTCTTCATAGAGGACCTCCGGCAGCGGCCCTTCCAGCAGCGGCGCGTCCGGCAGGGGCGGCACCTGTTCCGGCGGGTCGTCCGGCAGGTTCACGGTCAGCACATCGCCCGCGGAAAGGCGGTCGATGGTCCGCACCGGCTCCCCGTTG
>CAJGDU010000005.1 GCA_904502175.1 Clostridiaceae bacterium | reverse complement strand
GGACCACTACAAAGATTTCCTGACGGAACAGAACAAGGAGGACGAACATGTTTCTGATGATCGGCGTCAATGACGGCAAAGACACACTTTACTACGAGCGCCCCGTCTACTTCTCCCACCTCGGCCGCGCGGTGAACGTGACGGTCTTCGTGACCTTCACCCAGCTCCTGCTCTTTTTCAACCCGACCTTCAAGTGGAACAAACACTACTACGTCCAGCTGCCGAACGGCGAGGTCTACGAGCTGAACGCGAACGTGGGACAGCAGGTCGCCCGAGGACGGGACGTGGAGATCAAAGAGGCGGACCTGTTCACGTCGAGCTCCGCGAACTACTACGCGGACGGCGGGTTCTCCGGCAGCATCAAAGACTTCTTCTTCGGCGATGGGCAGAACCAGGCCAGTGGCTCCGACGTTTTCAACTGTCCCCACTGCGGATACCCCATCGTGGACGACTTCGACTTCTGCCCGAAGTGCGGCAAACGCCTCCATTAAGCAAGGTAAAATATTGATTTTTTCTATAAAAGTGATATAATCCCTTCACACGCAGAAACCCCCGCGGAGTTCGGCCTCTAAATCCTCCGCGTTAGAAATGAAAACCAAGGAGATCAAAAATGAATTTCAACCATACCAGGATGGCAACGTTACTTCGTTCGGTGCCGACTTCAACGACGCTTGTGTTTATTGCGGCTGTTATCGCAATGAACTTCCTTGCGCGTATCTCTCTGTTGTCGCTGCCGTGGATCTCGCTCAATGCGGGCATCACAGTTTCGTGGCTGTCCTTTTTGCTCATCGACATCCTCGCCAAACACTACGGCGTGAAAGCGGCGAACCTCATGTCGGTCCTCGCCATTACGGTCAACGTGACCGTGTGCCTCGTCTGCTCCGCCGTCGGCCACCTCTGGAACCACCCGGCCCTGAACATGGTCGTCGGGGGACAGTGGTCCATCCTGCTCGCGAGCACGCTGGCCTATGTCATTTCCGCCGCCACCAACAACTACACGAACATCTTTATCGGGAAAAAGATGACGGCAGACCCGGACGGCAAAAAGGCGTTCGCGGCCCGGTCCTTCGTCTCCACCCTCCTGTCTCAGGTGGTGGACAACTTCCTGTTCGTCTTCCTGGCCTTCGTGGTCTTCCCGCTCATTCCGGGTGCCTTCCCGGTGCGCTGGACCCTGCTGCAGTGCCTCGGCGGCTCCGTGACCTGCGCGTTCCTGGAACTCTTCTCCGAAATGGTCTTCACACCCTTTGGGTACCGCATCGTCCGCAAGTGGAAGAGAGAGGGCGTCGGCAAGGAGTACCTCGAGCGGTACTGTCCGAACGGCGTTCTGGAAGGGTAAGGCGATTCATCTCATGGAAAAACTCGAACTCCTCTCGGCCGCCGAACTCGGCCGGGAGATACAGGCCGGACACCTCACACCCACCGAGGCGGTCCGGTATTTTGAACACCGCATCGAAGAGCGGAACGCGGCCATCAACGCGTTCGTCTACACGAAGTTCGAAGAGGCGGAGGCCGCCGCCAAAGCGCTTGAACAGAGCATGGCGGACGGGGAAGAGGCAGGCCCCTTCGCGGGCGTGCCGTTTGCCCTGAAAGACTTCCTGCCCTCGAAGAAGGGCTGGACCCATTCCCACGGCGGTGTGAAGTCTCTCATCAGAGAGGATCCGGTGGACTCCGAGTTCTGCAAGGCCATGGAGACGGCCGGCGGCATCGCCCTCGGCAAGACGAACGCTCCGGCCTTCGGCTTCCGGGGCGCGACGGACAACAAGCTCTACGGCCCCACCCGCAACCCCTATGACCACCGGTACAACGCCGGCGGTTCTTCCGGCGGCAGCGCCGCCGCGGTGGCAGACGGCCTGGTGCCCATCGCCGAAGGGGGAGACGCGGGCGGTTCCATCCGCATTCCCGCTGCCTGGTGCAACCTGGTCGGCTTCAAAGCCTCCGTCGGCACCGTGCCGAGCGTGATCCGCCCGGACGCCTGGTCCGCCACCCACCCGTACTGCTGCAACGGCGGCCTCACGAAGACCGTGGAAGACGCCGCCATCCTGTTGAACTTTATGGCCCGCTTCGACCCGCGGGACCCGCTGAGCCGGGACCTCGGTCCGAAGGACTTCACAGAGCTCATGGGCCGCTCCGTCAAAGGCTGGCGCGTCGCCTGGACCCCGGACTTCGGCATCTTCCCGGTGGACCCGGAAGTGGCGAAGCGCACGGAACAGACCGCTCTCCTCTTGAAGGAGGCCGGCGCCATCGTGGAACCGGTGGAGTTCCGCCTGCCGCGGACCGCCGGTGAGTACGGGGAAATATGGTGCCGCAGCATCTCGGTGGACACCGCCATTGAACTGGAACTGGACCGCCGAAACGGGTTCGACCTCATCAAAGAGCACCGGGACGAACTCCCGGAGGAGTTCATCTACTGGAACGAACAGGCGGCCTGGGGCGGCATCCTGGACTACTACGAGTTCAACAGAGCCCGCACCGAACTGCTGGACGCCCAGCAGGACGTGTTCGACCGCTACGACATCCTCCTGTCGCCGACCTCGACCTGTCTTCCGGTCCGCAACGCCGACGACAGAAACACCAAAGGCCCGACGGAAGTGAACGGCACCCCGGTAGACCCGCTCATCGGGTTCGCGGAGACCTTCCTGTTCAACTTCACCGGCAACCCGGCCGCCTCCGTGCCCGCCGGCTTCTCGCAAAGCGGACTGCCCGTCGGCCTGCAGGTCATCGGGAAACGGTTCCGCGACGAAGACGTCCTGAGCGTGGCCCGCACCCTCGAACAGCTCCGCCATTAAAGCGGCGAAAAGGGCGAAACTGCGCAGTGTATGCAGTTTCTTTACACATGTCAAAAATTAAGATTTTCTTCAGAAAACCTCAAGCAAGTGCTGATAGCATGAAATTGTTATCAGCGCTTTCTTTTTGCGCTGTTTCGTTTCTATATCCTTTTTGCGAGAGGGAGGTATTTATGGATTTCATTGTTCACAACATTCTCTACATTGTTCTGCTCTTTGCGGGGCTCGTCACGTTCCTGTGGCTCATGCTGTTCCGTGAGCGGCTCAATATGACCTGGTACGCGGCGCTCATCCTGTCCATCATCCACGTCTTCTACGGTGTGGCGTGCGTCAAGGTCTTTGCGTTCATGGAGGGTTCGGGCATCGGGTCCATGAGCATCTACGGCGCGGTGTTCTTTATGCCGGTCGGCTACTTCATCGGCGCCAAGCTGTTCAAGCGCCCGCTGAAGGACGTCTTCGACATCTTCGCCGTGCCCATGATCTTCACCCTGCTCTGCTCCCGGGTCAACTGCCTGGTCTCCGGCTGCTGCTACGGGACACTCATCGGCGATTCGCCCTTCCGCTGGCCCACCCGCGAGTCGGAGATGCTGTTCTATGTCATCTTCCTCGCCATCGTGGCGCCGAAGGTCCGCAAAGGCGGCATGGACGGCAAGCTCTATCCCATCTATATGCTGTCCTACGGCATTTTCCGCGGCATCAACGAGTTCTTCCGGTTCTCAGACAGAACATACGGTATTTTCCACCTGTCCCACATCTGGTGTGTGGTGGCCATCCTGCTCGGACTCGGCATCATCCTCTACATGAGAACGCGGGAACAGAAGGTCCTGCCGCCCCAGACACCGGCTGCGGCATAACGCAAAAAAGAATAACCATCGAAAGGAGGGTATTGCATGAACATCGCCATCGCCAACATTGCGTCCGAGGTCTGCTGTACCCTCTTTCTGATGACGCTGTTCGCTGCGCTCCTCTATAAGCGGGAGCGCAGTCGTTCGCTCTACTATATCGAACTCATCTTTGTCGGGGAGATCGTCGCCCTCACCTCCGACCTCATCTTCCGCATGCTGAGCCTGGACCGGCCCATCGCCATCGGGCTCTACATCGACTACGTCATCTCTTTCTGCGCGTCGGTCTTCCTGGTCTGCAGTTTTACGTTCTATTTCTATACTCGTTTCGAGGAAAAAGGCATGCTCCGCATCAGCAGCTGGCTGCGTTGGGGGGTCCTCCTGTATTCCGGGCTTCTGATCCTCACCTTCATCAGTTCCATCTGGACCGGCTGGCTCTTCTATCTGGATACGGGCAGAAGACTGGTGTTTACGGAGTACTATGTCTGGACGACTTATCTGTTCGTGCCCCTCATCGTCTACGACTTCCTCATCATCCTGCGGCATCGGAAAGTGCTGGGCAACGCGGAGACGGCCGTCCTGCTACTGTACTGTGTACTGCCCATCGTGGCCCTGTTCATCGACAACCGCTATAACACGGTGTGCGCCCATATCGCGCTGACGCTGGACGCCTGCATGCTCTACACCTTCATCTATGCGGAGCAGGAGCAGAGCCTGGCCCGCAGCCGGCAGGAACTGGCGGAAATGCACCTGAACTCCATGGTGCACCAGATCAACCCCCATTTCATCCACAACACGCTGAGTTCCATCGAGAGTCTCGGCAGGAGAAGACCGGAGGAGGCCAGCAAACTGCTCTCTGCCTTTTCCGACTACCTGGCGGACAACTACGTGGACCTGACTAAGGACCCGCTCATCCCGTTCGAGAAGGAACTCAAGCACGTGGAGAACTATCTGGCCATCGAAAAGGTGCGGTTCCCCAACCTGACGGTCGTCTACGACATCCAGGCGGGCGGCTTCGACCTGCCCTGCCTCTCCATCCAGCCTCTGGCGGAGAACGCGGTCAAGCACGGCATCTGCCGGAAACGGCGGAGCGAGGGCACCCTGCTCATTGCGTCGGAAGAGACGGAGGACGCCTTCCTCATCCGGGTCGAGGATGACGGGGCGGGCTTCGACCCGCAAAAACCGGCAGACGGGAGCCGGCAGCACGTGGGCATCGAAAATGTCACGAAGCGGCTGGAACTCCTCTGCGACGGAACCCTGACCATCCGGAGCGAACCGGGGGTCGGAACAAAGTGTGAGATAAAGATCCCGAAGGGAGGGGACAGCAAATGATCGCCCTTTGTGTTGACGACGAAGTCCTCCTTCTGGAGGCGTTGACAAGTGCGGTGAAGGCCTCGCCGGACATCCACCAGGTGGTCGCCTTCGAAGATGAATATGACGCCCTGGAGTGGGTGCGGGAACACCGCCCCGACATGGCGTTCCTGGACATCCAGCTCCATGACCTGAACGGGATGGAACTGGCGGAAGCGCTCAGGAAAGTCTATCCGGAGCTGCCGGTGGTCTTCTGTACCGGCTACCGGGAGTACGCGGTAGACGCGTTCCAGATGCACGCTTCCGGCTACCTGACCAAACCCATCCGGGAAGAGGCCGTCCAGCGGGAGATCGACCACATCCTCAGTTCCGCTCAGGCGCCGCCTCTGCTGCGGGCCCACTGCTTCGGGACCTTCGAGGTCTATGCCAACGGCATGCCCCTGCGCTTCCGGCGGGCCAAGACCAAGGAGCTCCTGGCCTATCTCATCGACCGGCGGGGCGCCAAGGTGTCGAGCCGGGAACTGTGCGCCATCCTCTGGGAGGACAACCTCGATGAGAAGAGCGCCATGAACTACCTGCACCAGATCGCCTCCGACCTGCGGCGGTCGCTGAAGGACGCGGGTGCCGGCGATGTGTTCGTCAACCGGACCCACGGCTATTCGGTGGACGCCTCCCGCATCGACTGCGACTACTACCGGTTCCTCGAAGGGGAGGAGCGGGCCTTACGGCGATTCACCGGCGAGTACATGAGCAACTACAGCTGGTCGGAGGTCACCTGCGCCTATCTGCAGTCCCTGGCCGGCGTGAACCTGTAAATACAACAATAAACAGTTCTTAACGATTGTGAAAAGAAAAAACAGTCGAAAGAGACGGGGAAACCCGTCTCTTTTTTACTAAATACTACCGTTTTTCAGACAGATTTAAGACTGGTGTCAGTTTTTTGTCAGCGCCCCTTTTTAAAATAAAGGTGACTATAAATGGGAGAAATATATTCATGAAGGAGGTTACCTAATGAGAAAGTCCACACGGAAGATCCTGTCGATACTCATTGCGGTCGCGATGATCTTTACGCTCATCCCGTTCGGAGTAATGGCAGCATCGTCGGGGCCCAAAAAGGCCTCGGAAAGTACCCTGGGCAGAGCGGACGGTGACTACACACTGACCATCGTCAACGATGCAGAAACCGTTATGCTCTTCGACGTCCAGGTCAACGGCGAGGACGAAAGTCTGTCGTTCGCCGCCGGCGAAACGCTCGGCATTGGCATCAATGCGGGCGATACGTTCTCGGTCGAGAAGATCGGCAACAGCAACTACAATGTTGTTTCCGAGTCCGGCACGTTCCAGAGCGGTGATTATGAAAACGTCATCGCGAAGGAGTTCACCCACAAAGTGGGCGACGGCTTCAAGACCGGCGAGAGATCGATCTATGTCCAGAAAGATGGATCTCAGTATGAAGGCGATACGGAAACCATCAGCGGCAACCTTGCCGTCAAGGGTTCCAAGATCGAAGCCCCTCTGGCCATCAAGAGCAACAACAGTTCCAATGCTGTTCTTGGCATCACGGTCAATGGCGTGGAGCAGACCACGACCGTCAGCGGCAACTTCGCCAACAACAACACGAACAGTACCACGGCACAGAACAACGGCAGAACGCTGACGACTGCCGCCAACAACTTCTTTGCCACCATCGTCGACCAGATCCCCGGATATGATGCCGACAGATATGCGATCCTGAACGGTACTATCGAAGGCAAGACGGTCTCCAGCGGCGGTTGTAACTCGACCACCACGACAGAGTATACTGTGACGGCCAGCCCGGCAGTTTACATTCCTCTGGATGAGACTATCATCGACATCAAAGATGACGTGGCAGCGGGTGACATCACCCTGACCTACACCACAGAGACGACCGCCAAAGCGGGCAACTTCTCTGTGAACCTCCTGAATCAGGAGCGTCTGTCCGACCTTCACAGCAAGCTGACCATCAACACGGTCACCAGCCTCATGAGCCTGATGTCCGGCACCAACAGCGAAGGCAGCGAAGGTTCCGGCATGTCCACGGACACCTTCACCAACCTGCTCGGCAACGAAGACCTGATGAGCCTCATCGGCATCGAGGCGCTCGACAACATGCCGAAGGGCTTCGACGTTGTCCTGACGGAAGTCGACAAGGGCGACGGCCTCTATGAAGGTCTTGTGTATCACGTGCCCATGACGAACACCATGTTCATCCACATCGACATGGACGTCATGATGCAGGATGCGCTCGGCAGCACGCTGTTCAACCTTGCGAAGGGCCAGATCCCGGCTGAAATGCTCGACATGGAGATCACTCTCCCCGTCAGCATCGGCCAGAGCTTTGCGCAGGAAGGCGTCCGTGCCGGTCAGTATGAAGTGAAGATCGTCTCTCCCGGCGAGGGATGGTACGCGGCGACTGACACCTATACTATCAATGTCACGAACGGCGGAACGGTCAACAATCTGGGCGGCAGCCATGTCTACGGCAGCATCCGTACTTCCGCCCTGATCGATCCTCTGACCTCTGCGATGGGTATGGACCTCGGCTGCCTCGGCAGTCTGGCAGGCCTCATGCTCGGCTCCAACACGGTCAAGTTCGTCAATACCACCGGTATTGAAGTCAGCCATAAACAGAATCATATCGAATTCACCAACGCGACGCTGAACGTGGATGAGAACGGCAAGGTCACCACCACCGGTATCCCCGGCGCGACCTTCACCCTGGTCGACAGAGACCGCTTCCTCGAACTCGTCGACACCCTGCTTGCCATGGGCCGTGAAGCGGTCAACAGCGTCATCGGCGGCATCAGCTTCGATGAGCTGCTCGGACTCCGTGAGGAGATCACCGAGGGCGACCCGGAAGAACCCGTGGACGCAGAACCCGGCATGATCGAACGCGTACTCCTCTCCATCATCGCGCTCGGTCCGGAGGGACTCGATGGATTCCAGGTCCCTGCCATTCTGGAGAACGTGGCAGATGAAAATGGTCTCGTGACTTTTGACCCCAAAGACAACGTGACCCTTAAGAAACTCATTGACCTCATCCCGCTCCTGACGAACGCGGTGTCCGGCATTGGTGACATTGCCGGCGGCATCGGCGGCCTCATCCCGGGCAGCGGCGATTCTGAGGAACCCGGTGAACCCGGTGAAGAGCCCGGCGAAGGCGAGACCCCCGCAGAGCCCTCCGGCAGCGGCTCTTCCAGCAGCCTGCTCTCCGGCCTCGACATGGCCACGGTCCTTGACCTCCTCGCCGCAGTCGGCGATGAGGAGCAGATTGGTCTCCTTCTTGGCCTGCTCGACAGCTTCAGCGGCCTGATGGGCGGCGGCGACTCTGAGGAACCCACTGAGCCCACGGAGCCCACAGATCCCACAGATCCCACAGATCCCTCTGAACCCGGCGAGCCCGCAGCCGAACAGCCCGACATGATGTCCGTCATTATGGATCTTCTCAATAATGAAAACGTTGACATCAGCGGCGACCTCGGTTTTGCACTCCTCAACTTCATCGGTCTGACCGATGGCAGATTCCCGACCGGCAACTACCTGCTCATCCAGTCGGCAGTTCCGGAAGGACGCACCCGTAACCCGATGATGTATGTCTTCGAGAACACCTGGGATGCGGAAGAACGCGCATACCACACCTATGCCAGCGTTGACATCGGCGGCGTCATGTCCAACGAGCAGTTCGCGGTCTTCGCGGGACAGCTCGAACAGTCCTATGAGCTGCTGACCAAGATCTTTGGCAACCTGGCAGAGGGTGCTGACGGAGGCCTGAGCCTTGCCCGTGCCTTTGTCGGCGAAGAGGGTGAAGGCTACAACTCCCAGGTCCTCTTCGACTGGTTCAACGATCTTTCCCTCCAGGTCTCGGAATGGTACAACAGTCAGAACAATCCTGATCCGGAGAATCCTGCGGAAGCCGTTTCGCTCCTTCCGCTCGAACTGAGGGAAGCGCTCGGTCAGATCCTGGATGCAGTCCTCGACACTTACATTCCGAAGGCGACCGTCCTGACGTATGTGTCCAGACTGATCTATGAGAACACCGGCAGCCTCTTCGAGAGCCAGGAAGAAGTCGCGGAACTCATTACGAGTCTCGCACTGAACGGCGAATATACCTTCACCGACTTCAACAACAAAGTCCAGCAGCTTCTGGATCAAGCGAACTTCGTCCTGAACGGCGAAGTCACGAAGAACTGGTATTACTATGATGTCAGCGCGAACATCTTCACCAACATCAACGTGGCATACCACTATGTCATCAACATGCTCCTTCCGCCCGAACTCGCGAATGTCGTTGAGCGCGCGCTGCAGGGAGACATCGATGCAGGTGAAGCGATGATCGACGAACTCATCAACCAGATCATCAACCCCGACACGGGCGAAGTGGAAGTCCCCGATGAACCCGATGAACCCGACCTGCCCGGCACCAACACCGGCAGCTGGCTGAGCAGACTGTTTGGCGGTCTCTTCGGCGGCGGCTCTGGCGGCGGCAGCTGGTTCAGCAACCTCTTCGGAGGCGGCTCCAGCGGCGGCATTGGCGGCTTCTTCAGAAACCTCTTTGGCGGCTGGTTCTAAGCTCAAGCTTTTGTAAATAAGCCTTAGACGTAAAAACGGGAATGGGCATCTTGCCCATTCCTGTTTTTTTGCGGTAGAATAACAACAACGATATTTTATAGAGAGGGGGAGCCCCGTGGGACTCATCAACTATCTGATCCTGGCCATCGACCACACCGGTTACCGGGGATGGATCTACCAGGGGTGGATCGTCGTCGTCTACATCGTCGTCGCGGTCTTCAACCTGTTCTGGCGCCGGCACTACGGCTATAAGTGGTTCCGCACGCTGCTCATCACGCTCGCGCACCTGCTCTCCTTCGACCTGTTCCTCATGTTCGTCGGCTGGGCGCTGACAGGCTTCGACACCTTCGGGGTGAAGGACTATGTCGCGGGGTGCCTGTTCGTGCCCCTGTTTGCCATGCTCTTTGGGAAGGTCTTCAAAGACGACTGGCGGAAGATGCTCGACTTCATGACGCCGGGCTACATGCTGGCCCTGGTCATCATCAAAATATCCTGCTGCTTCGCGGGTTGCTGTTTCAGCTTCCCCATGGCACACGGCATGTGGAACCCCATTTTTGAACAGTATCTGTTCCCCCTTCAGATCGTGGAAGGCATGGTCGCCCTCCTGCTCACCTTTGTCCTCATGCACATCGCCAGAAAGCAGGACTTCAGGGTGACCGGAAACCTGTATGCCTGGCTGCTCATCCTGTACGGCAGCACCCGGTTCTTCCTGGAGTTTGCCCGGGTGAACGTCAAGGTCGCGGCGGGCATCTCCGTCTACGGCTTCTGGGCGCTGGCAACGCTGCTGGTGGGCATCATCTGGCTCATCGCCGACCGCCGGAGAGTCCGGAAACTTGCGGAAGCGGAAACAGAAACAGAAATAGAAGCAGAAGAAACACAAGACTGAAAGGAAGTTGTTCGTGATGTCTCAGATCCGTATGGAAGCATACTCGATGATCGCGGAAGCAGATAAGGCGCAGAACCTCGAGAAGTTTTTGAAATTCATGGAGGAGTCCGCCGCCCGGGGAACGAAGCTGGTGCTGTTCCCGGAGCTGAGTCTGACCGGTCTGCCGGAAAACCTCAGCATGGCGCGTCCGCTCCCGGAATTCTCGGAGTATTTTCACGGGAACGCGGAGCTCGTGCCGGAAGGGGAAAGCGTGCAGAAGCTCATCGAAAAAGCGAAGGCGCTGGGAATGTATGCTTCCTGGAGCATGACGAGTCGTGACAGGGAAGGCCGCTACCGGAACACCGCGGTCTTAGTCGGCCCGGAGGGCTATATCGGCAAGTATTTCAAGCAGAACCCGGCCGGGACCGAATCGTTCCAGATGGAAGCGGGGCATGCGGAGTGCCCGGTGTTCGACACCCCGATCGGCAAGATCGGCCTTTTGATCTGCTATGACAAGGCATTCCCGGAAGTCGTGCGCAAAATGAAGCTGGAGGGCGCAGAGATCGTTCTCGCCCCCACGGCGTGGCCCGGCATGGATCGCCGGCTCGACAAACTGGACCTGATGATGCAGTATCACCGCTGGAGCGGAACGAGCTGCGCACTGGAAAACGGCGTGGTGGTCGTGGACGCGAACCACGCTTCTCCCTCCGGGGCAACGACCGGACCGGAGGGCGGCCACAGCCGCATCATCCATCCGCTGAAGGGCGTTGTCTCGGAAACCGGATGGGAGGAAGGCTATGCCGCTGCGGAACTGGACCCGCAGGCAGCCATCGAAGAATACTATTCCGCGCTCGGCATTTCGAAAGAAGCGCATCTGCAGCGCCTTCGCACCGCCCAGGCGCGGTTTGAAAAGCGGAAACTGCTGCGCGACGCTGCCGGCGTCAACATCCGGTTCTATGCCCGTGCCGGAGCGGCGTTCGTCTCCAATCTGCCGTCGGCGCTGCAGTGGCGGATCCGTACGGCAAGAGCGGGAAAACAGTAATACAGAGAAAGGCAGGCTGCGACAGCCCATGATCAAGATCCTATTCGTCTGCCACGGCAACATCTGCCGGAGCCCCATGGCGGAGTTCGTCATGAAAGACATGGTGCGCAGAGCGGGCGTCGAAGACCGTTTTGAGATCGCCTCCGCGGCGGTCTCCACGGAAGAGCTCGGCAACCCGGTCTACCCGCCGGCGCAGCGGGTGCTGAACGAACACGGCATCTCCTGCAAAGGCCACCACGCCCATCGGATGACCCGGCAGGAGTACGAGTATTACGACTACATCATCCTCATGGATGAGATGAACCGGCGCTGGTGCGACCGTATCATCGGAGAGGACGACCGGAACAAGGTCAGTCTGCTCCTCGAACACGCCGGCATTTCCCGTGACGTCGCGGACCCCTGGTACACCGGCAACTTCGAAGCCACCTGGGACGACGTCAACGTCGGGTGCAGAGCGTTGCTCGAAGAACTGTTTTGAACCAAAAACAAAAGACCTCCGAAACGGAGGTCTTTTTCTTTTTGGACCTATTTGGTTTTCTTCAGAATGAACTTGTAGATGCCCCTGCTGGTGACGGGAATGTAGTGCGTGCCGTCGGAGGTGGCGTAGTCGGTCTCCATGAGGTAGGCGTAGCAGTCGATGTATTTTGCCTGAGAGGACAGTCCCTCCTTCAGCTTCCGGTTGAAGGTGCGGATCTGCTTGTTCTGGGCTTTGTAGTTCTCTTTCTGCCGCTTGGTCATGCCTCCGGTCTTCCGTCCGGCGGGGCCGACGTTCATGATGTATACTCTGGCGCCGCGGGCGACCCAGAGCGCCGTCATGAGGTTGTAGTAGTTGATGTATTCGTTCACCGTGGCCGAGGGCGTGCCGACCACATCGTTGAACCCCATCCACACAACGATGGTCGTCCTGCTGTCGATGGTGTCCAGGCCGGAGAGCTCCAGACGGGGGATGAGGGTGGCGGCCAGGTCGAAGAACTTGGCGCCCCATTTGAAGTCCCAGAGGATGCTGCCGTCCTGCTGGATGAGGTCGTAGACCAGCTTGCCGTTGTTGCGCACCTGGCGCAGGTTGGCGGTGCGGGAGTCCCCGATGAGGATGGTCTTCTTTTTGCCCGCCTGGACCGTGACGGTGGCGGCGGGTGCCGCCGGAGCGGCTTTCGGCTTCTCTGCGGCATAGCCGGGCAGCGAGAGCCCGCTCAGGAGAACGAGCATGAGCATGACGGCGATGCACTGTTTCAGAAGAAAACGGATGTTGCGGTGGTTCATGGAACCGGTCCTTTCCCTTGTGTTTTTCTGTTATTATTTTAAGCATTTTCCGGCGTCAGGTCAATGCGGGGACCCGCCGAAAAATGGGCTTTTGTACAGAAAGGTTCATACTTTTTTCCTTGCCCGGGTTTTCTATACATGTTATTGTATATTTGTACTGAATGTTCTATGAAACCGAATGTTTCAGGAAGCATTTCTTACGGAAAACCAAGCACAAGTAGGGAGGGACTCTATGTCACAAGCTGCCATTACCCTCATTGTCCTGGTCGTAGCCATCATCCTGTTCGTCATAGACGTACTGCCGATGGGTCTGGTCGCGTTCTGCGTCCCGGTCACGCTCTACTTCTTAGGCATCATTGAGGTCAGCGACATCTTCACCGATGTCATCAACTCGAACGTCATCCTCATCATCGCCATGTGCGTCATTGGTGCGGCGTTCTTCAAGACGGGACTGGCCTATCTGGTCTCGCAGAAGGTCATGAAACTGACCAACAGCGAACGGGGTCTCATCCTCGTCGTCGTCCTGCTGGCCGGCATCATGTCCGGTTTCGTGTCGAACTCCGGCACGGTCGCCGTCCTGCTGCCCATCGTGCTCGGCATTGCGAGAGCGGCGAACATCAAGCCCATCAAGCTGCTCCTGCCGCTGGTCATGGGCGCCACCCTGGGTGCCGACTTCACCATCATCGGTTCCCCCGGCAACCTCATCGCCAAAAACACCATTGAAGAGTATTCGAACGGCACCATGCATGTCGGCTTCTTCGAATACGCGAAGATCGGCGCGCCCATGCTCATCATCGTCGCCATCTTCCTGTTCTTCGTCGGCCCGAAGATCATCCCGAACAGAGAACCCGGTGAGTCCGATGCTGTCAGCCAGGACTACAGCGGCATTCCGAAATGGCACAAGATCTTCACCGCCGTCGACCTTGCGGTCACGGTCGTGCTCATGGTCCTCACCGACTATGTGGACTTCCTGCCGCCCCTGCACATCATTGCCTGTATCGGCGCCATCCTCATCGTGGCCGCCGGTGTCCTGACGGAGAAAGAAGCGTTCAAGTCCTTCGAACTCCTGACGGTCTTCATGCTGGCCTTCATGTCCCCGCTCGGCGCGGCCATGAACAACACGGGCGCAGGCGAAATGATCGCCGACAAGGTCGTCGCGCTGACCGGCCAGTCCGGCACCCTCATCATCATGGGCGCCATGTGGCTCCTCACCTGGTTCCTCACACAGGTCATGAGCAACACCGCCGCCTGTACGCTGCTTTGTCCCATTGCCTGGACCATTGCCGAAACCATCGGGGCAGACCCCCGCGCGGTCGTCATCGCGGTCTTCATCGCGTCCTCCGTCGCCGTCTGTACCCCCATGGCCATCCCGGCCAACGCCATGATCCTCGGCCCCGGCAACATCCGCTTCAAGGACTTCATGCTGCCCGGCCTCTGCGTCTCCGCTGTGTGCTTCATCGTCAGCATGATCCTTCTGCCCATCTTCTATCCGTTCTATCCGGGATAAGGAGGGTACGCTGTGAAAAAATATGTTTCCATTCTGCTGATGCTGGTGCTCCTCATCGGGACGCTCGCCCTCAGCGGATGCAACTCGAATGTTGCTGCCGATGATCTCTACGTGAAAGACCAGGGCAAACTGGTCGTCGGTGTCATCGACGCGCCCCCTCTGAGTGAACTGAACGACGAAGGGGAGTGGACCGGCCTTTCCGTAGACCTTGCCAGAGACTTTGGCAAAAAGCTCGGCGTCGAGGTCGAGTTCAAGGAGATCGAATGGACCGAAATGGAACATCTCCTGAACGACAAGACCATCGACTGCGTCGCCAGCGCCCTGACGCTGACGGCCGACCGGAGAGCGGTCATGGAATGCACGAAAGCCTACCTCAACAACTCGCAGATCGTGGTCACGAAGGCGTCCGTCGCCCGCCGCTACACCGAGCCGGAGCAGTGCCTCCAGCTGAAGTTCGCGGTCCTCGACGGCTCCACCCATGAGGCGCTGGCCAAGGAGAACGGCTTCCTCATCATCGTGAAAGAATCCACGGACGAAGTCTTGAAGGCGGTCTCCGACGGCTCCGCCAACGCCGCCATCATCAACTCCACGTTCGCCACTACGGCCATCGGCAACGGCAACGAGTACCCCGACCTTGCGCGGGCCTTCCGGCTGAAGAACAACAAGATCGGCTTTGCCTTCCGCAAAGGCTCTGAACTTGCGGAGCAGATGAACGCGTACTTCGTCACCGCTTATACCAGCGGAAAAATGGCGAAACTGGCAAAGAATTATTCCGTTCAGAAACTGCTCGTTGAACAGGTCACGGAGAAATAACCGCAAAGAAATAAGACCTCACCCTTCGGTGAGGTCTTTTCTTTCTGTTCAAAACTTGAAAACGATGCCGACGACAGCGGCAATGACGATATAAAAGATGGGGTGCAGGTCCTTCACTTTCGGCACCTGGACGGCGATGAGCACCAGGGCGAAGAAGACGGCCGCCTTCCACGAGAAGAGCCCCGCCAGCTGCCCGTAGTCGAAGACCGTGGAGCCCTCGAAGCCCGGGAAGAGGGCAATGAGCAGCACGGAGAGCCCGGCCGCGGCAATGAGCCCGACCGCGGCGGGACGGAGCCCCGCGAAAACGCTCTGGACGACGCGGTTATTGGAATAGCGCTCCATGAGCCCTGCCACCGCGAGGATGATGAGGAAGGAGGGCAGGAGAAGACTCAGGGTCGTCAGGAGAGCGCCGGGGACGCCGAACATGTGGTAGCCCACGTAAGTGGCCATGTTGATGCCGATGGGCCCGGGCGTGGACTCGGACACGGCCACCATGTTGGCAATGTCCGCCTTCGTGAACCAGTCCGGGTGGTTGTTGGACATATCGGTGATGAAGGGGAGGGTGGCAAGTCCGCCGCCCACCGCCAGGAGCCCGGCCCGGAAGAAGTTCAGACACAGGAGCAGTAGCGTGTTCATGCGTCACCCTCCTTTCCGCCGGTCCAGAGACCGCCGAAGAACAGGTAGCCTGCCAGGGCGGCGCCGAGGACGATGTAGACGGGGGAGGTGCCGAACAGGGCCACGAGCAGGAAGGCGACGAGGGCAATGACCCAGGAGAGCCAGTGCTTCAGCGCGTTCCGCCCCATTTTGAAGACCGAGGCGAGGATGAGCCCCGTGACGGCCACCCGGACCCCGGCCAGCGCGTGCCGGACCGCGGGGATGTCCGCGAAGTTCTTAAGGAGGGCCGCGATGAGGGAGATGATGACAAGGCTCGGGGTGATGACGCCGAGGGTGGCGAAGACCGCGCCCAGGAAGCCGGCCTGCTTTTTCCCGAGGAACGTGGCGGTGTTGACCGCGATGATGCCCGGGGTGCACTGGGCCAGGGCGAAGACGTCGAGCAGTTCCTCGTCGTCGGTCCAGCCGTGCTTTTCCACACACTCCTTCTGGAGCATGGGCAGCATGGCGTAGCCGCCGCCGAAGGTGAAGAGCCCGACTTTGAAGAAGGCGCCGTACAGAGCGGCCAGTTTTTTTACGTAGTTCGTCTCAGCCACGCGCTCACTCCTCTCTGCCGAGCAGGTAGTCCGTGGACACGTCCAGCGTGTTGGCGATGGCCACCAGCTCGTAGTCGTTCAGAGCCCGGTGCTGTCCCTCTATTTTGGACAGCACGGACGCCGTCATGGGCACGCCCTGCAGGGCGAGGGACTCCAGAAGATCCTTCTGTTTGATGCCCTTTTCCCGGCGGAGCCGTTCGATGCGGATGCCGCAAATGTTTTTCGTGCCCCGCAGCAGTTCCCGTTCTCTCATAAAGCAAATCGCCTCCGTGCGATTATTTTTCTAAAACAGCAATATAATTATAGCAAAGAAATATCAAACGTTGAAGGGGCATTTTTGCGGTGCTATAATTGTTTTAACTGTAAATAGAAATAATAAGGAGCGTTTCGTATGGCAAACAACCTTAAAAGCAATTATTTCGACAAAGACATCGACCTCACCATGCTCGTGGACTTCTATGAGCTGACCATGGGCGGAGGCTACTTCCATAACGGGTTCAAGGACCTCATCGGCCACTTCGACCTGTTCTACCGCCATGTGCCGGACAACGGCGGCTACGTCATTGCCGCCGGCCTCGAGCAGATGGTGGACTACCTGAACAGTCTGCACTTCACCGAGGAGGACCTCGCCTACCTGAAGGGCCGCGGCTTTGCCGACGACTTCCTCGACTACCTCCGGGACTTCGAGTTCGCGTGCGATGTATGGGCCGTCCCCGAGGGAACACCCGTGTTCCCGAACGAGCCCGTCGTGCACGTCCGGGGCCCGGTCATCCAGGCGCAGTTCATTGAGACCGCGCTGCTCATGCTCTTCAACCACCAGAGCCTCATCGCCACCAAGGCGAACCGCATCGTCCGCGCGGCGGACGGCAGAGCGGTCATGGAGTTCGGCTCCCGCCGCTCCCACGGCGCCATGGCGGCCGTTCACGGCGCGCGTGCCGCTTACATCGGCGGCGCCGTCGGCACCGCTTGCGCGCTCGACGGCAGGGACTACGGCATCCCGGCCCTCGGCACCATGGCCCACAGCTGGGTCCAGCTCTTCGACACCGAACTGGACGCCTTCCTGGCCTACGCGAAAGAGTACCCCGACAACTGCACCCTGCTCGTGGACACCTACAACGTCCTCAAGTCCGGCGTGCCCAACGCCATCGAGGCCTTCAACCGGGAAGTGGTCCCGAGAGGCTTCCGTCCGGCGGGCATCCGCATCGACTCGGGCGACATCACCTATCTCTCGAAGAAGGCCCGGCAGATGCTGGACGAGGCCGGGTTCCCGGACTGCGGCATCGTCGCCTCCAACTCGCTCGATGAGTACCTCATCTCCGACATGCTCGAACAGGGCGCGGAGATCACCTCCTTCGGCGTCGGCGAACGCATGATCACCGCCAAGTCCTCGCCGGTCCTGGACGGCGTCTACAAACTCTGCGCCATCGAGGAAGACGGAGAGGTCATCCCGAAGATCAAGATCTCCGAGAACGTCACGAAAATCACCACCCCCGGCGTCAAAGAGGTGTATCGCCTCTACGACAAGGAGACCGGAAAGGCGGAGGCCGACGTCCTCACCATGACCCACGAGGTCATCGACGAGAGCAAGCCGTACCTGCTCTTCGATCCGGACTACACCTGGAAACAGAAAGAGCTCACCAACTTCACGGCCCGCAAGCTGCTCGAGCCGGTCTTCGTCGGCGGCAAGTGCGTCTTCGAGCGCAAGCCTCTGGCGGACATCCAGAAGTACTGCAAGGAACAGGTGGACACCCTCTGGGACGAGGTCACCCGTTTCGAGCACCCCCACAACTACTATGTCGACCTGTCCCAGGAACTCTGGGATGAGAAATACAGACTGCTGAAGGAGCACAGTGCCAAAGTATGAGTCAGAACACGCCGCGGTATGACACCGTCATCTTCGACCTCGACGGCACCCTGCTCTACACGCTGACCGACCTGACCACCGCGGTGAACGCGGCGCTCCGAAAGTTCGGCTGGCAGGACCGCACCCTTGAAGAGATGCGGCACTTTGTCGGCAACGGCATCCGCAATCTCATGGACCACGCGGTGCCCGGCGGGGAACAGAACCCGCTGTTCGAAGAAGCCTTCCGGGCATTCAAGGAGGTCTATGCCGTCTGTCAGAAGGACACCACCGGGCCCTACGAGGGCATTCCGGAGGCCGTCCGGGAACTGCAGGCGGCCGGCATCCGCATGGCCATCGTCTCCAACAAGTACGACGGGGCCGTGCAGGACCTGAACGAGGAGTTCTTCCACATGGACATCGCCATCGGGGAGCGGGAGGGCATTGCCCGCAAACCCGCCCCGGACAGCGTGTTCCTCGCCATGAAGGAGCTGGGGGCGGACCCGGAGCGCACCGTCTACGTCGGAGACTCCGACGTGGACCTGAAGACGGCGCAGAACGCCGACCTGCCCTGCATCTCGGCCCTCTGGGGCTTCCGGACGCTGGAAGAGCTGAAGTCCTACGGCGCCACCTGCATCGCCGAAACCCCGGCACACATGAACGCCATCATCCTTGGCGCAACCGAATAACACTGCAAAACGGGACGCCTTCGGACGCCCCGTTTTAAGGAGGAGCAATATGGCTTTTGAACACTTTGTCGACAACGGCGGGAAACAGCTGCGCTGCGGCTACACCACCGGCACCTGTGCGGCCCTGGCGGCACGGGGCGCCGCCACGTTGCTCCTGACCGGCAAATCGCCCGCGTCCGTCTCCGTCCTGACCCCGAAGGGCTGGACCGTGGAGGTGGTCCCGGAGTTCTGCCGGAAAGAAGAGAAATACGTCTGCTCCTGCGGCATCCGGAAAGACGCCGGGGACGACCCGGACATCACCGACGGCATGCTCGTCGTGGCCACCGTCCGGAAACTCCCGGTCCCGGAGCACCCCGCCACGGTGGAAGCCGTGCGCATCGACGGGGGAGAAGGCGTGGGCCGTGTCACCAGACCCGGCCTCGACCAGCCCGTCGGGGAGGCGGCCATCAACCACGTGCCCCGGAACATGATCCGCACCGCGGTCATGGGGGTCTGTGAGGGCCTCGAGTACGATCCGCTCACCGAGGGCCCGCTGGAGGTCATCCTCTCCATCCCGGAGGGGGCGGAGAAGGCGGCCCGGACGTTCAACCCGAAACTCGGCGTGGAGGGCGGCCTGTCCATCCTCGGCACCACCGGCGTCGTGGAGCCCATGAGCGAGCAGGCCATGAAAGAGACCATCCTGCTCCAGCTGCGCCAGACCTATGAGATGAAGGTCGGTATCGACGACGAGGCGCCGGAGGTCATCCTGACCCCGGGCAACTACGGGACCAGCTTTCTGCAGGAGCACAAACTGGACCGGCTCGGCGTGCCCGTCGTGAAGATCTCCAACTACGTGGGCGATGCGCTCGACGCCGCCGTGAACTGCGGCTTCACTGAGATCGTCCTCGTGGGACACATCGGCAAACTGGTGAAACTGGCAGGCGGCATCATGAACACCCACTCCTCTGTGGCGGACAGCCGCATGGAGCTGATGGCGGCCCACGCCGCGGCCTGCGGCGCTGAACGGGACACCGTCCGCGAAGTCATGGCCTGCACCACGACAGAGGCGGCCCTCACGTGCCTGAACAAGGTCGGCCTCGCCGACGAGACCCTGCTGAGCCTGAGCCTCGCCGTCCAGAAACACCTGGAGGAGCGGGTCGCCATGGCCGGCGGGAAAAGCGTGACTGTGGGCGCGGTGGTGTTCTCCAATGAATACGGCCCCCTCATGGTCACCGGACCGGCGCGGACCCTCGTGGACAAGTGGAGAGAGGAGGCCGGCCAGGAGACATGATCCATTTTGTCGGAGCAGGTCCCGGAGCCGAAGACCTCATCACGCTGCGGGGCGCGAAGCTCCTCGAAGAGGCCGACTGCATCATCTATGCGGGCAGCCTCGTTGACCCGAACTTACTGAAGCGGGCCAAAGCGGCCTGCGACATCTATAACAGCGCCACCATGACCCTGGAAGACGTCCTGGCCGTCATGGAGGAAAAAGAGGCGGAAGGCCTTACGACCGTCCGCCTGCACACCGGAGACCCCAGTCTGTACGGGGCCATCCGGGAACAGATGGCTGCGCTCGACGCCAGAGGCATCTCCTACGATGTCACCCCGGGCGTCTCCAGCGTCTTCGGCGCCGCCGCGGCGCTGGACGCGGAGTTCACGCTTCCCGGCGTCTCCCAGACCCTCATCCTCACCCGCATGGCCGGCCGCACGCCGGTCCCGGAGCGGGAGGAGCTGCGGAAGCTTGCGGCCCACGGGGCCTCCATGGCCATCTTCCTGTCCGCCGGCCTCTTAGAGGAGGTCCAGAGGGAGCTGTGCGCGGGGGCCTTCACGGAGGACTCGCCCGCGGCCATCGTCTACAAGGCCACCTGGCCGGAGGAGAAAACGCTCCGCTGCACCGTCGGCACGCTGGCGGAGACCGCCGAGCGAGAGGGCATCCGCAACACAGCCCTCATCCTGGTGGGGGACTTCCTCACCGCGCTCCCCGAGCGCAGCAAGCTCTATGACCCGCACTTTACCACCGCCTTCCGGAAGGGGGACGACACATGAAGATCGATATGCTCTCCTTCACGGAGGCCGGTTACGAGATGGCACAGACCATAAGGAACGCGCTGGAAGAACGGCCGCTCCTGAACCCCGGCGAGAGCCCCCGGCTGACGGTCACCGTGTCCCGGTGCAACCAGCCGCTGAGCCTCGGCGAATGGACCGGGCAGATGTTCGACCAGACGGACGCCCTCGTGTATGTCGGCGCGGCCGGCATTGCGGTCCGGGCCATTGCGCCCTTCGTGAAAAGCAAGGTGACGGACCCTGCCGTCGTCGTGGTCGACGAGGGCGGCTCCTTTGCCATCCCGGTCCTCTCCGGGCACCTGGGCGGAGCCAACGACTTAGCCCGCGCCATCGCGGAGCGCACCGGCGCCACGGCGGTCATTACGACGGCCACCGACGTCAACCACGTCTTCGCCATCGACGCGTGGACCCGGAGACAGGGCCTCGTCATCCAGAACACCGAAAAGATCAAAACCATCTCCTCCGCGCTGCTGGCGGGCGAGACGGTGTACATCGCCACCGAATGGCCCATTGCGGGCGATGCGCCGAAAGGCGTCGTCGTCGAAGCCCTGAACCGCTCGGTGGAAGGGGAGATGCGACCCCTGCGGGTGGCGCCCCACATCCTCATCACGAACCGGCGGGACGCCGCGAAGGCCTATCCGGACGCCCTCATCGCCGTCCCGAAGAACGTGGTCCTCGGCGCCGGCTGCAAGCGCAACGTGCTGCCCGTCAGCTTTGAACTGCTGCTGACCCAGCTCCTCGGCGAGCTGGACCTTTTGGAAGACGCCATCGACGCCGTCGCCAGCATCGACATCAAAAAGGATGAGCCGGGCCTCCTGGCCTTCTGCACGGTCCACGACTGGCCGCTCATCACCTACTCCGCCGCCCGCCTGAAAGAGGCGGAAGGGGAGTTCACCGCCAGCTTTTTCGTCCGCAATGTCACCGGCGTGGACAACGTCTGTGAGCGCAGCGCCTCGCTGCTGTCCGGCGGACCGTTACTGAAAGAAAAAACCACCGGAAACGGCGTGACCATGGCGGCCGCGGAGAAACCGACGGCCCTGACCTGGAACAGCGCGCCGCTGGAGAACTACGAATGAACCGTCTCTATGTCGTCGGGCTGGGCCCCGGAAAAACCGAATACTTCACGGCGGAAGCCGTGCGGGCTCTGAAAGACGCCGACGTCATCTGCGGCTACACGGTCTACGTGGACCTGGTGCGCCCGCGGTTCCCGGACAAAGAGTACGTTGCCTCCGGCATGCGCCAGGAAGTGGAGCGCTGCGAGCAGGCGTTACAGTCCGCGGCAGCGGGGAAGACCACCGCCCTGGTCTGCAGCGGAGACGCGGGCGTCTACGGCATGGCCAGCCCCGTTCTGGAACTGGCCGGCAGACACCCGGACGTGGAAGTCGTCGTGGTGGCGGGTGTGACCGCCGCCCTCTCCGGCGCCGCCGTCCTCGGCGCGCCGCTCAGCCACGACTTCTGTGTCATCTCGCTGTCCGATCTGCTCACCCCGTGGGAGGTCATCGAGACCCGCCTGAAAGCGGCGGCGCTGGGCGACTTTGCCGTTGCCCTCTACAACCCCGCGTCCCAAAAACGGAGAGACCATCTGCGCCGGGCGTGCGGCATCCTGCTGGAAAACGG
>CAJGDU010000004.1 GCA_904502175.1 Clostridiaceae bacterium | reverse complement strand
TGGGGCGAGAACGGTCATCGCGGTCTGAAACGGATCGAGGAGAAGTACAACCGCTCCTGGTACAGCTGCGTCAAAGACTTCTGGAAAGACAAGAAGGCCGGCTATGAGATGGTCTTCTACAGAGGCAACGTGATCGGCTGGAAAGAGACCTATGCCATTGCCGACAAAGTTGCGGAAGCACTCCTGGCTCTCGGCGTCAAAAAGGGCGACGAGATCCCCTGCTGCCTTTCCAACGTTCCTGCTGTCGCATTCCTGATGCTGGGCGCCAACAAGATCGGTGCCAAGCTGAACTGCTTCGGCGGTCACTACGACCCGAAATTCATCAAGGTCATCCTGGGTGAGACTTCCGACAAGGTCCTGTTCGTCACCGATGACGAATATGGCAAGATCAAGGACATCGTCACCAAGTCCAGCCTGAAGAACGTCGTCGTCATCTCCCTCGCCGACTACCTTCCGAAAGATCCGACCAAGTGCCCGGACTATGAGGAAGACTTCGAAAAGTATTATCATTACGATAATCTGGCTGTGGACTATGTCGCTGCCAACAAGAAGACCCACATGACCTGGTTCGACTTCCTGGCCAAGGCCAAGAAGTTCAAGGGCAAGGTCGTCGATGATAACAATCTCGACACCGAGTTCCTCATCACCTACACTTCCGGTTCCACCAAGATCGGCTTCCCGAAGCGTGAAGTCCACCGGAACCGTTCTCTGACCACAGTCGGTATCTTCCATGATCCCGACCTGTGCGGCAACCCCTCTGCCAAGCACCTGCGTGGTCTGGCACTCATCCACACCGACTCCGACACGAACCTCATCACGATGATCTCCGACTCGTTCTTCACGGGCTGGTCCATCGCCTTTGAGCCGGAGTACGACAGAGATGACTTCCTTGAGTACCTCGTCGTCAATAAGCCGAACTTCTGCCTGGCCACCACCAACTTCATGCTGAAAGCGGCCCGTCAGTACCTCATCGAGAAGAGACTCGGCAGCCGCAAGATGCCCTGGATGCTCGCCATGATGGCGGTCGGCGAAGGCTGTACTGCCGGTGAAGAGCGCTTCATCAATACCTGGTTCCGCAAGGCGCATGCCGGCTGGGGCGTCAACATTACCGGTCCCATCCGTCTTCCCATCGTTACCGTCGGCCTCGGCGGCGGCGACACGGAACACGGCGGCATCTACTACTCCCTGTTCCATCGCATGAACGAAGTCCTGAAGGCTCCGACCCTGAAGGGTGAGGCCTACGGTATGATGCCCGTTCCTTACGCTCACTGCTGCGTTCTCAGAAAGAACGAGGACGGCGAGTATGAAGAGTGCGATTACTATGAGAACGGTATCATCGTCGCGAACTCCGCCACCACCATGGCGCGCTATAAGAACGACTGGGAGAAGACCAAAGCCCTTGTCATCACCGACAAGTACGGCATCGACTGGGTCTCCTGCAACGTCTTTGGTTACATCGACAAGACCGGCGCCATCCACATGAAGGATCGTGTCGACAGCCAGGTCGTCCTGGAAGACGGCACCGTCGTCTTCCCGTACAAGATCGCCGACGAGGCGCAGAAGGACGTCAAGAACCTGCTCTCCACCGTGGTCACCACCACCGAAGAGAACGGCAAGACCTACTTCATCGTCAACTTCCAGTACAGCCCGCTGCGGAAGGACCACAAGCACGACATCCTGCGTGCTCTGGACGCCCGCATGAAGAAAGAGTTCCCCGACATCCACGATCACATCCGCTATCGCCGCTTCGCGGAGCGCTATCCGTTCCCCGTCACCGGCGCCGGCAAGAGAAGTGTCGTCGAAGTCATCAACATGGGCATGGACTACACCTTCAAACTCGAAAACGGCAAGAAGGTCTGGACCGGCAAGCACGAAAAGGCCAAAGACCCGAAGAAAGCCAACAAGAGCTTCAACCTGGAAAACGGCAAAGAAGCATAATAAGAATGAAAGACCTCCCTTTTCGGGAGGTCTTTTTTTATTCTGTCTTTTGTGCTTCCAGCGCCTTGCGCTCTTTCTCGGAGAGCTGCTTTTCTCCGGCCCGTTCCGCGACATCGTTGGTGTCGATGGTGGCGCGGAACACGTAGAACCGCTGATAGAGGTACTCCGTAATGAAGTTCAGCGCCATGGTGCCGATGAGGACGACATAGTTGTTGACACCGAGGTTCTCCGCGAAGAAGTTGCCGCCGACGGTAGTGAGCGGGGTGAAGACGAGGTAGAAGCAGAAGGTCTGGAACATGGCCAGGGGCACGTTGTTGGCGGACCGGTAGGTGAACTTCCGGTTCAGGGTGAAGTTCCAGAGGACGGACAGGACGAGGGCAATGAGATAGCTCGGCCAGTAGGGCCAGTTCATGGTCTCGTTCAGCAGGGTGAAGGAGACGGTCTCAATGATGCCCGCGCTGCCGGCGCAGAGGGCATATTTGATGACCCGCAGGGTCTCTTTGGCCCGGGTGCTCCGGCCCTGTTTGACATGGGCGGTTTCAGCCATATTTTCAGCCAGCTTTCTTGATAAATGTTAGGAATTCCGGATTCCATTATAGTGAATCGCCCGAAAAACTGTCAATGGGAAGGGCGTCGCCGGTAAAGTTTTTCTGTCATGACCCTAAAAGCGACATTTGGGTTCACAATTTATTAAGTATGTATTTTCTTTACAAGTATTGATAAGTATTATTTAGCATGGTAAAGTAAGAAAAAATGTATTCTGCGTCGAAACATTTCGACCAAACACATTTCTTTATTATTCTTACTAATGGGAGATGAAACACAAATGAAGTACCAGGACGAGTATATGGCCATCTATGAGGACTTCAAAGCGAGTTCCAAGTTCTTCCAGGCCATCGGTAACGAGACCAGACAGGGCATTCTCCTGTTCCTCATCCAGTCCGGAGAAAAGGGCGCCCGGGTCAATGAGATCACGGAAAACGCGCACCTGTCCCGCCCGGCTGTGTCCCACCATCTGAACGTGCTGAAAGATGCCGGCATCATCCACTGCCGTCCCGAAGGCACGAGCCACTACTATTTCATTGACATCCGCAAGCATCTGCCCCTGCTGAGCAAACTGAACAAGGATGTCGGAGAGTTCCTCAAAGAGTACTACAAGAACGATGCAGAAGAACTCAAAGTACTTGGAAAATTGGGAGTCCCGCTGGACTAAACCTTCTTCTGAATATGAGCATACATCGAGAAAAGCCAGATGCCGGCATTGCCGGCATCTGGCTTTTTATCATTCAATGTCGACCAGCGTCAGTTCATCGTCTTCCGAGATGATGAAACGGACGTTGTGGCCGCCGTAGATGAGTCCGTAGACCCGTTCCGGGTCCCGCTGGTACTGCGGGCGCGGGTCGTTCCGGAGGATGCCGGTGAGTTCGGCCTCCATCTCTTCGTCGAGTCCGGCGGCCAGGGCCTGCTCGTGGAAGAAGTCTTCATTGGCCATGGTCAGCTTCAGGTCGGCCATGCCGAACGCGAAGCCGGAGGAGGCGTCGGGCAGAGAGTCGGAGTAGGGCATGTACGGCTTGATATCATAAATGGGCGTTCCGTCCATGAGGTCCACGCCGGAGATGACGATCTGCGGACCGTCCGGAAGCTGGCTCTTGAAGCGGATGAGGTCCGCGTTCCGGTTGTACTTCGAGTCGAACTCCGTGCCGATCATGGAGGCGGGGAGAAGGATCTGCTCCAGCTTGACGACAGACATGGCGAGGCTGTTCGGCCGGAACGGAGAGCGGGTGGCAAAGACGCCCTTGTACTCGTTGCCGCCCAGCCGCGGGGGACGGACCATGGGAGCGAAGGGCGCATCGCCAAAGAAGCCGTGATGTTCTTCCTTCGAAGTCTCCGAGAACCCCCAGATGAGCCAGATGTGGGAGAACCCCTCCAGGCCCCGAAGAGCGTCCGCGCAGCGGTACTCCGGGGTGAAGGTGAGGACGCCGGTGAGCTCCGGGACCACGCCCGCCTGGCGGGGCAGACCGAACTTGCCGGTGAGGTTCGTATGGATGTGGGCAATGGGCTCGATGGTCATAAGGCTTGCGAAACCTCCTTCGAAAGCATACAATATTCAAGAACTATTCTAATATAAGGAGACGCTCCTATGCAACTTCCTCAGCGCGTATACGCGGGCATCCACCTCGACAACATCTGCCACAACGTGCAGTGGTATATGGACCACACCGGTCCCAACACGAAGACCATGGCGGTCATCAAGACTGACGCCTACGGTCACGGTGCCGTGCGCGTGGCGAAAGCGCTCGAGGGCATCGGCGTGGACGCGTTCGCGGTCGCCACGGTGGAAGAGGGCGTCGAGCTGCGGGAAAACGGCGTGACAGAGCCCATCCTCATCCTCGGCTATGTCTTTGAAGATGTGCTCCCGCTCGCCATCCGCAACGACCTGACCCTGGCGGTCTTCAACGAGGGACACGCGGTCCTGGCCTCTATTGTCGCGGGTTCCATGGACCTCACCGCACACATCCACCTGAAGGTGGACACCGGCATGGGTCGCATCGGATTCCTGCCGGGGGAAGAGGGTTCGGAACAGCGCCGAGAGGTCGTGAACACCATTGAGAACCTGTACCAGCTGCCGCACCTTTCCGTCGACGGCATCTTCACGCACTTCGCCAAAGCGGACTGGGCGGACAAGACCTTCATGAACGAGCAGATTGCCCTGTTCAAGAGCTTCGTCTCTGACCTGGAGGCCCGGGGGCTGGACCTCGGCATCCGCCACATGTGCAACTCCGCCGCCGGCATGGAGAAGGACGACGACTTCTTCGACATGGTCCGGGTGGGCATCACTGTCTACGGCCTGTGGCCGTCTGACGAAGTGCAGAAAGAAAAAATAGACCTGCGCCCCGGCATGAGCCTCGTGTCGCACGTCTCCAACGTCAAAGAAGTGGGTCCCGGGTTCCCGGTGGGCTACGGCTCTACGTATGTGACCACGAAAGAGCGCACCGTTATTGCCACCATTCCGGTCGGCTACGGTGACGGCTACCCGCGCTCGCTCTCCAACAGGGGCGAAGTGCTTATTGCCGGCCGCCGCGCCCCCATCATCGGACGGGTCTGCATGGACCAGTTCATGGTGGACGTGACCGACATCACAGACGCGCTGTTGGCGGCGGAAGACTTCCCGGTCTCCATCGGCGATGAAGTCGTCCTGTTAGGCTCGCAGTCCTGGCCGGCGCCAGACCGCGGCTTCGACGACGTTGAACCGGTCTCCGATACTATTACCATGGAAGAACTCTCCGACCTCTCCGGTCGTTTCAACTACGAATTCGCCTGTGACATCAACAAGCGCGTGCCGCGGGTCTACTTCGGAGGCGCCGATGACTGATCAGACGAAAACCTCTCTGCTGGGGACCGTTCTGGTCCTCCTCGCCGGCATCTCCTGGGGCACCAGCGGACTGTTCGTCCGCTACTTTGACCGGTTCGGGTTCAGCACCATGCACCTCACCTTCTTCAAGGTGTGCATCGCCGGCGCCGCGCTGGTCCTGTTCACCGCCCTCTTCGACCGCGACGCCCTGAAAGTGAAGCTCAAAGACCTCTGGGTCTTCTTCGGGCTCGGCGTCATCAGCCTCACGTTCTTCACGTGGTGCTACTTTTCCACCATCCAGGCGGCCTCCATGTCCACGGCGGCCATCCTTCTGTACCTGGCGCCCACTCTGGTCATGATCATGTCCGCCATCCTCTTCAAAGAGGACGTGACGAAGCAGAAAGTCGTGGCCTGTGTGCTGGCCTTTGCCGGGTGCTTCTTTGTGTCCGGGTTCATCGGCAGCGCGTCGCCGCTGCCCTTCCGGGCCGTTGTGACCGGCCTGCTCTCGGCGCTGGGTTACGCGCTTTACAGCATCTTCAGTCAGCTGGCCATGAACCGCGGCTACAAGCCGCTGACCCTCATGGTCTACGCGTTCCTGTTCGCCACGGTCACGGCAGCGTTCTTCGTGCACCCGTCCGCCATCGCGTCGGCGGCGCGCGAAGCCGGACCGCTCCAGTTCTACGGCATGCTCGTCCTCATGTCCTTCATGGTGTCCCTGCTGCCGTACGCCCTTTACACGAACGGCCTGAAGCGCTCCACCCCCGGCCGGGCCTCCATCATGGCCTCCATTGAGCCCGTGACTGCGACGGTCCTCGGAGCCCTCTTCTTCCATGAGCTGCCGGACGTCTACGGCTACATCGGCATTGCCCTCGTCATCACCGCCATCATCCTTTTGAACGTCGGAAGCCTGAAGAAAAAAGCATAAAAGAAACCCCGGCTGTTTGCCGGGGTTTTTCGTTTGTGCTCAGTCGTTGCCTCTGCCGAGCTTCAGGAGCTGGGCTTTATAGAAGACCCGGGTGTCGAGGTCCAGTGTGAGGGAGGCTTTGCCCTTTTTCTGGCCGATGACATCGTAGTCTTTGAAGGTGTCGAGGGCGTAGCTCTGGTTGTGGGCGTTCAGGGCGTCCAGACCCCAGTTGCCGTCTTCGCGGATGACCACGTCGCCGTTCTTGAATTTGCCCTGTGCCTCGAGACGGGACTCCTCCGAGGAGTTCGGGACCATGTCGCTTTCGTCGATGAAGCGGACCACGGTGCCCTCCCGGTCCTTCGTGCCGCCGATGATGGGGGAGGCGAAGCAGACGGTGTAGAGAACCTTGTAACGGTCCTTGATGCTCTTTTTGGCGATGAGCTGCTGGGCGACCATGCCGCCGAGGCTGTGGCCGTAGAACATGACGTTCGCGCCCTTCGGGATCTGCTTCTTCATGACCTCTTCAATGCGGTACAGGTAAAGACCCGGCAGGTCCTGTCCGGCGAGCTGGGTGTCCAGGAAGCCGTTGTAGCCGCCCTGGATGGTGTTGAACACGTCGAGGCCGGCGAGGGTGACGACATACACCGCTTTGCCCTTGTCGCTGGTGTTCTTTTTGAAACAGGCTTCGGTGATGGTGATGGGCCCGAAGATGGTGTTGTTGTAGCCCTCTTCGGTGAACCGGGCCATCTGGTTCGCGCGGGTGTAGGTGAGTTCGGTCCTGGCAAAAGCGCTCGTCCCGGCCACGCAGGTGACCGCGAGGATGAGGGTGAAGAACAGTGCCAGGAAAGCTTTTCCGGTACGTTTCATAAGGTTGCCTCCTTTTCTTCGATGCATCTTCTGACACCTTCAGTATACGTCCGACCGGGAAACCGGTGGGGTTTTGTTTCCTTAACAAAAGTGACGGGATAAGTGACGAAAGAACCGTTTCCGGGACGATTTTTTTAACACCTGTCTCTTGAAAAGGGACAGGTGTTTTCTTTATGATGGGGATGGAAGTTGTTTGCAAGAAAGAAAATATCCGAACGAAATGACTGAATTATGAAAGAAGGGAAACTATGGCACTCGTTATCATCCTGCTGGTCCTTGGCGCATTAGACCTCTGCTGGTTCCTCTCTGAGCGAGTCAAAGAGAAGTCCACCAAAGCTGCCATGATCAAATCGTCCGTCTCGGTCCTGTTCATGTCCGTGGCCGCCGCTGCCTGGTGTCATCTGCCGGACGGGACCGTCCACGAGAAGTTCGCCCCGTTCCTCCTCATCGGCCTGCTCTGCGGCCTGCTCGGAGACATCTGGCTGGACCTCAAGTTCGTCTATCCGAAAGAAAATGACATCTACACCTTTGCCGGCTTCTACGCCTTTGCCGCGGGCCACATCCTCTTCATCATCGGCCTCATCTGGCAGTACGGCGACTGGTCCAGACCCTGGTACATCATCCTGCCGCTGGTCATCGCCTGTGCCGTCGGCGCCGGCAACATCGCGCTCGGCCCGGTCATGAAAATGGAGTACGGCAAGTTCAAGGCCATTACCGGCATTTACGGCGCCATCCTCTTCGGCATGACGCTCCTCGCGGGCTCCTTTGCCCTCATGAACGACTTCACGCAGTGGAACCTGAACCTCATGTTCATCGGCGGCGTGTTCTTCGCCATCTCGGACCTCATCCTCTCCGGCACGTACTTCAGTACCGGCAAGGACCGTCCGGTGGACGTCATCACGAACCATGCCACCTACTACATTGCCCAGTTCATCATTGCCGCGAGCATTCTGTTCATTCAGTGAATCGCCCACAAAACACAGGACTGCCTCTCCTCCGGAGGGGCAGTCTTTTCTTGTCACCCGGAGCAAAAAGGGATAAGATAGAAAAGACATATCTTTACTCTCGGGAGGAGAACTGAAATGAGCGCGAAAGACAAACTCGTTGCCGACGTCGTCGCCCGCGGCGTGGCGGCCTTCACCACGAAGAACTTCCAGAACGTGCCCCGGCCTCTGGTGGCGGCGGTCAAGAAGACCCCGGTGCTGGCGGACTTTGTGCGGAAACGCTATAACGTGGACGTTATCACGCTTCCGTCCTTCGACGGCCTCAAGCTGAACGTCACCCGCTTCCACGCGGTCAGGGGATGCAACTGGAACGGCAAAAACCATGTCATCCTTCTGGTCCACGGCTTCCAGGTCCAGCAGGCTATGATGTGGTTCAACCTGCCCTTCTTCCTGCCCCACGGCTACGACTGCGTGACGGTGGACCTGCGCACTGCCGGCCTGTCCGAGGGCGTGGGCATCAACACCATGGGGTACAACGAGGCGAAGGACGTGGCGGAAGTCTGCAAGTGGATCCGCAAAGAGTACGGAGATGATGTCGTCCTCGGCCTGTACGGCCAGTCTATGGGCTCGGCCACCATCATGACCTACTGCTCGCAGGACCCGAACCTCGGCTTCATCATCGAGGACTGCGGCTACGCAAGCCTTCAGGATACCATCCACAACATCCACGACCGTTTCCTCGGCTTCGTCGAGTGGGAGGCGTTTTACAAGAAAGCGCTCAAGTACGCGAAGGTGGGCGATGTGTCCTATGACGACGTCGTGCCCATCGAGTCCGTGAAGAAGCTCGACCCGGATGTTCCCATGATGATCCTGCACAGCATTCCGGACGCGTACATCGTCGTGGAAAACGCCGACCGCATTTATGAAGCCAAGCGGGGCAAAAAGGAGATGCACAAGTACACCCTGGCACCGCACTCCGCATCGTTCTTCCTGCATCCCATCCAGTACAAGAAGGACATTGACGGCTTCCTGAAGAAGAACGGTCTGACGCAAAAGTAAAAATGAATGCCTGACCGCTTGCCGCGGTCAGGCATTTTGTTATAATGGAAGCAGAAAAGAAAGGGAGTGCGACTATGCCGAAAAAGAAACGCCTGTTTGTGGCATTCAGCTGGCTGAACGCCCAACCGTTGCGCATCGGGCAGTATTACCTGAACAAGGACGCCTTCGACAAAAAGGAAGACGTGCCGGGCATCTATGAGCTGTCCGACCTGCCCTATACCAAAAAACAGAAGGTGCCGAAGAAGTACCATCCGAAGAAAGCGGCCGTCGGCAAAGGGAGAAGCCATCTCCTGGATATCGAATCGCCCACGCCGCTCGAAGGGAAGAGACTGGAAAAACTGCCGGTCATCGTCTGCGTGCACGGCGGCGCGTACCTCACCAACAACAAGGAGTGCAACCGGCCCCAGTGCCAGTACATGGCCTCCAAGGGTTTCAAGGTCGTCAACGTGAACTATACCCTGCAGCCGGAAGCCAACCTCTACGGGGACATGGAAGACCTGAACCGGGCTTTTGCCTGGATCGGCGAGAACGCGAAGAAGTACGGCTTCGACACGGACAACGTGTTCATGACCGGCGACTCCTCCGGCGGACACATGTGCCTCCTGTACGCCGGCCTGCGCACACAGAAGGAACTGCAGAAGATGATGGACATCAAACCGGCTGGCCCCGACATCCGCGCCGTCGCCGTCACCTGTCCGGTAGGTTCCTTTGAGGCGAGTGACCTCATCAGCCGGGTGTTCCGCAATCTGGCGGGCCGTCTCTATGACAAAGAAGAGAGACACATGCTCTCTTACGAAGGCTACATGGGTGAGAACTATCCCGAGGTCGCCATCGTCACGACGGAGACCGACGTGCCCATCCACTCGACCACGAAGGGCATCCACGAGTTTATGGAAGCCAAAGGGCTCGCGCACGAGTACCGGTGCTTCGAAGGCAAAGAACACGAACTCCACCACGTTTTCAACGTCCTCCACCCGTACTGGGAGGAGAGCATCGAAGCCAACGATTTCATCCTGGACTTCTTTGAGAGAAAGAAAAAATAACAACCAGCCGCCCGGCAAACGCCGGACGGCTTTTTTTGGTCTTTGTTTCGTTTACAGACAAGTACATTTCTTTCATGTTATGATGGCAGTGGACGTGATAAACCTGTTTGTAAAAAGGAGGAAACTCAATGGCAACTGTAGGAAAAGGCTTACTGAAAGCGAACGGCTATGAATATCTGTGCCGCTATGCCGGCCTCGACAACGACGGACCTCTGGTCCTTCTGCTCCACGGCTTCCCGGAAACTTCCATCATCTGGGAACCCCTGCTGTCGAAACTGGCGGACCTCGGTTACAGAGCGGTCGCCCCGAACCAGAGAGGTTATTCGGACGGCGCCCGTCCCGAAGGCCTTGAACCCTATTCGGTCGGCGTCCTTGCGGACGACGTCATCGGCTTCGCCGAAGAGCTGGGCTGCGACGGCAAATTCTACCTGGTCGGCCACGACTGGGGCGGTTCCGTCGGCTGGGCTGTCGTCAACAATTATCCGGAGCGGATCCAGGCCTATGTCGGCATGTCCACTCCTTACACCCCCGCGTTCATGTATGCCATGATGAACGACGAGGACCAGAAAGCGAAGAGCTTCTACATCCGCGACTTCCAGACCCCCGAGGTCCCGGAAGAGACCATGGCAAAAGACGACTATGCATGGCTGCGCAACTACTGGGAAGGCTTCAAGCCGGAGATCATCGATGACTATCTGACTGTCTTCTCCCAGAAAGCTGCCCGCACCGCCACCGTCAACTGGTACAGAGCCATGTTTGCGGTCAAGAACGACTTTGAGTACAAGCCTGTCGAGCTGCCCGTCACCTACATCTGGGGCAACCAGGACATCGCCCTCGGCCGCCTTGGCGCCGAGATGACCGCCCAGTTCATGAAGGGTTACTACAACTTCGTCGAAGTGGACGGCGGCCACTGGCTCATGGAGTTCAACGAGGAAGAAGTCTCCAAGATCATCATCGATCACATCCAGAAGTTCCCGATGGAATAAGCACTAAAGCTAAAACCCCGTTCCCTGCAGAACGGGGTTTTAGTGGTTTTGGATATAAAAGGGAGGTATTCCAAATGAGTAAAAGCTATGTCGTCATAGAGCATGCGAAGAAGCAGGACTACCTGCAGGACTTCGTGGCTCTTCCGGAAAACTACGGCTCTCCGGAGTACTATGCGAGAGAAGACGTCAAGGAGATCCGCCGGGTCGTGTTCGCGGCGCTCGACAAACTCGATGAGCGCATCGACTTTGAAAAAACGATTCACGGCCGCCATATCATCGTCAAACCGAATCTGGTGGCCGTCTACCACAATGCCGGGTATACCGTCAAAGATATGCCCGAGTCTACGGACCCGCGTGTCTTTGAGGCAGTCATCGACTACATGACGAAGTTTTCAAAGAGAATCACCATTGCCGAGTCCACCGGCGGCCAAATGGGGACGACGGGGCATTTCAAAGTGACCGGACTCAACAAAGTTGCAGAGCGCTATGGTACTGATATCGTGGCGTTTGAAAATATGCCCATTGACCGCTATATCCTGCCGAAAGCGGAAGTTATGAAAGAGGTGGCGGTCCCGCGCATTCTCAGTGAAGTCGTCCGGGGCGATGCATACTACATTTCTGTTCCGAAGATGAAGACCAACAGCTACACGGAGGCGACCCTCGGGTTCAAAAACGCAATGGGGACCCTTCCGTCGAATATGCGCTACAGGAACCACAACTATCAGATCGACCGCAAGCTGGTCGACCTGCTCTACCTGTTCAAGCCGGACCTGGCGGTCATTGACGGCATTGTCGGTGCCGAAGGCCTGACCCCCGGTCCCGTAGACCCGGTCGACACCCGCATGATCATCGCCGGCAATCAGGCGGTCGAAACGGACCGTATCACGACTGCCATGATGGGCATTGACGCTACGAAGAACAAGCTCCTTGTAGAAGCGGACAAGAGCGGGTTTGGTGACCCCGATGTTGAAATCATCGGCGAACCTGAGTACTTTAACTTCCGACCGGCGGACAACTCCTTCCTTTCGGAGAGATTCCTCAAAAACTGGCCCGATGTAAAAATACTTGTCGGTCTGACTCCGAATATGAAGATGGAAATCAACGATATCCATTCTGTCACTCCGGAAATGGTCAAAGAAATGGAAGCATCCTGCTCCGGCGGCTGCCGCCCGGCTATAACGGAAGCTATGGAGATGTACCTGTATGCGCCCAAGAAGCCGGACATCAAATTCACCATGCTGTACGGAAAACCGGTCGTTGTGGACGGGAAAGAGTATTACTTTGATAAAGATGGGAAACCTTATGACCGGGACGCTATCAAAGCGTTGCCCGAAAAGGTGCTTGCCATGGGTGAATGCACCCGCAGAATGAAAGACGTTGCCAACAGCTTCAGTGGCGGCTGCTGCGACATCGGGAAAGCAACCGTTGCGCTTATGCTTTCCACCCGACATCCGGTCCCCATGCTGGGGCCGGGTAACAAGGGACTTATGCCTATGATGGGCGGTGCCGCAAAGACCTTTGTCAAGCGGCTGTCCATGATCAACGTCGGAGAATACTTCGACCTGCCATACGAGCAGGAGGACTTCGACAAGATCTATCCTGTCCGTGAGCTGACTCCCGAAGAAGAGCAAATGGATTATATCCCGTGGCCGCTTCCCCATATGACCAAAGAAGACAAAAAGTGGCAGATCCGGCACATCCGTGTCATGTGATTGCGAAACTCCGCTGTGAAAGCAGCGGAGTTTTTGTTACAATGGAAGCAGTAAAAAGTGAAAGGGGAGACCGGTATGCTCACACCGTCACAGCTGGCTCTGAAGGGCGTCTGGAAGGCCATCGAGATCGGAGACAACAGCAACTATTCCAAGAAAGAGTACCCGACGGACTCCGTCGAATACAAGGACATCCCGTACATCGCCGACGGGAACGACTACCACCTGCTGGACGTCTATGTGCCAGAGCAGTGGGACAAAGACGGGGAGAAGCACCCGGTCATCATCGACATCCACGGGGGCGGCTGGTACTACGGCACCAAGGAGCTGAACCGGTTCTTCTGCCTGCACCTCGCCCGGAAAGGCTTCATCGTCTTCAACATGAGCTACCGGCTGGCGCCGCAGGCCACCTGGATCGACCAGGTCCGGGACTGCATGGCTGCCCTGAAGTTCATCTCCGAGCACATGGAGGAGTACGGCGGCGATGCACAGAACGTGTTCCTGACCGGCGACTCCGCCGGCGGCAACCTGTCCAGCCTCTGCGCCGGCATCTGCGCCAGCAAAGTCATGCAGAACGCCTTCGAAGTGGAGGACCCGCAGCTGCATATCAACGCGCTCGGCCTGACTTCCCCGGTCACGTATCTCGACCCCGATGTGGCCGGCGCCATTTGGAAGTTCTACTTCAACAGCTTCAACAAAGACTACGAGAAAACGAATTACCACCCCTACCTGAATTTCGATAAGACCGTCGAAGTCTGCGGCAAGAACTACCCGCCCACCTATATCGTCACGAGCCTTGCGGACATCGTCCGCACGAACGGGGTACAGACCTACGAACGGCTCAAAAAGGCCGGCATCCCGGCCGAGCTCAACAACAGCAAAAACCCGAAGCTCATGCACGTCTACATGGTCACCGGCGCTGACCTGCCGGAAGGCCAGGCCGCCATCGACGGCATGACCGGCTTCTTCAAAAAGTACCTCAAATAAAAGAAGATATGCCCTCGCGTCAGCGGGGGCTTTTTCTTTTAAATAGCGCGTCGGCTCTTGCAACAAAACGGAGTTTATGGCAAACTAAATAAGTTAACAAGTATTTATTACAAAGGAGTTGCTCCGATGATCAAACTGTATGACGGCGGCGTCTACCTCGTGAACGGCACGGAAGTCGTGCCGGAGGCGGAAGCTGCCAGAGTCGAGGCCCTCACCGGCAAGGCGGCGGACAAAGAGTCCGCCAAAACCGGCACCATGGCCTACGGCATCCTGAAAGCCCATAACCAGGCGGACACCATGGACCAGCTGCGCATCAAGTTCGATGCCATGGCCTCCCATGACATCACCTTCGTCGGCATCGTTCAGACCGCGAAGGCCTCGGGCATGGAGAAGTTCCCGCTGCCCTACGTCCTCACCAACTGCCACAACACCCTCTGCGCGGTGGGCGGCACCATCAACGAGGACGACCACATGTTCGGCCTGTCCGCCGCGAAGAAGTACGGCGGCATCTACGTGCCCCCGCACATCGCCGTCATCCATCAGTACATGCGTGAGATGCATGCCGGCTGCGGAAAAATGATCCTCGGCTCCGACTCCCACACCCGCTACGGCGCCCTCGGCACCATGGCCATCGGCGAAGGCGGCGGCGAGCTGGTCAAACAGCTCCTCGAAGACACTTACGACGTCGCGTACCCCGGCGTGGTGGCCATCTACCTCACCGGCAAACCGCAGCCGTTCGTCGGCCCCCAGGACATTGCCCTTGCCATCATCGGCGCCGTCTTCAAGAACGGCTTCGTGAAGAACAAGGTCATGGAGTTCGTGGGCCCCGGTATTGCGAGCATGAGCACCGACTACCGCAACGGCGTCGACGTCATGACCACCGAGACCACCTGCCTGTCTTCCATCTGGGAGACCGACGAGGACACGAAAGCGTTCCTCGAAGAGCACGGCAGGGGAGATGACTATAAAAAACTGGCCCCGGCCGACGTCGCCTACTACGACGGCTGCGTCCATGTGGACCTGTCCACCGTCAAACCCATGATCGCGCTGCCCTTCCACCCGTCGAACACCTATGAGATCGACGAGCTGAAAGCGAACCCCGGAGACATTTTCCGCGAGGTCGAGAAGGAGGCCGAGAAGGTCGCCGGCGGCAGAGCAGAATTCACCCTGACCGACAAGGTCGTGGACGGCAGTATCGTCGTCCAGCAGGGCGTCATCGCGGGCTGCGCGGGCGGCAACTACACGAACGTTGTGGAGGCGGCCAACGCGCTGCGCGGCAAGAGCTGCGGCTACGGCGAGTTCTCCCTCTCCGTGTACCCGTCCTCTCAGCCGGTCAACCTGGAACTGACGAAAAACGGCTCCATCGCCGACCTCATGGCGGCGGGCGCCATCATCCGCTCCGCGTTCTGCGGCCCCTGTTTCGGCGCGGGCGACACCCCGGCCAACAACGGCCTGTCCATCCGTCACACCACCCGGAACTTCCCGAACCGGGAAGGCTCCAAGCCCGGCAACGCCCAGATGGCCGCGGTCGCCCTCATGGACGCCCGGTCCATCGCCGCAACGGCCGCCAACGGCGGGGTCCTGACCTCCGCGGAGGAACTGGACTGCTGGGGCAAGGTGCCGGAATACCACTTCGACAAAGGCGTTTACGAGAAACGCGTCTACAACGGCTACAACAAGGCCACCGGAGAAGACCTGGTCTACGGCCCGAACATCAAGGACTGGCCGGACATGTCGCCCCTTGCGGACAACATCCTCCTCAAGGTCTGTTCCAAGATCATGGACCCGGTCACCACCACCGACGAGCTCATCCCCTCGGGTGAGACGTCCTCCTTCCGTTCCAACCCCCTCGGCCTCGCCGAGTTCACCCTGAGCCGCAGAGACCCCGAGTACGTCGGCCGCTCCAAAGTCGTCGACAAGCTCGAGAAGGCCCGTGTGGCCGGCGGCGATGTACTGGCGGACGCCCCCGAGCTCGCCAAAGTCTTCGAGACCATCCGGACCATCCCCGGTCAGGCGGACCTCGACATCCCCGCCACGGAGCTCGGCTCCATGGTCTACGCCGTGAAGCCCGGCGACGGCTCCGCCCGTGAACAGGCGGCCTCCTGCCAGAGAGTCATCGGCGGCCTCGCGAACATCACGAAGGAGTACGCCACCAAGCGCTACCGCTCCAACGTCATGAACTGGGGCATGCTGCCCTTCCAGATGGACGCGGAGCCCGACGCCTTCGACGTCGGCGACTACATCTACGTCCCCGGCATCCGCAAAGCGCTCGACGACAACGCGCTGGAGAGCATCAAAGCGTACGTCATCAAAGACGGCGCCGCCACCGAACTCGACCTCTACATCACGCCCATGACGGAGAATGAGCGGGAGATCGTCAAGGCCGGCTGTCTCATCAACTTCAACCGAAACCGGAAACAATAAATCTTTGAACATTTGGAGGAAAGCAGAATGATCCATCAAAAGAGCATTCTGGCGCGGAACCGCATGTTGTCCATGATCATGGCCATCGGCATGATCATCGCACTGCTCATCCCCATGGTCATGGCGGCGGCAGAGGACACGACGACGGCGGCCCCCGCGGCAGAGCCCATCACAGCCACCGGCCAGAAGCAGGTCCTGCACATGGCCACCAGCGCCGACTTCGCTCCTTATGAGTACAAGGAGGGAGAAGGGTTTGCCGGCATCGATATCGAAATAGCCCAGGCCATCGCCGAAAAACTCGGCATGACGCTGGAGATCACCGATATCGCGTTCGACTCCGTCATCGCGGGCGTCGTCACCGGCAAGTACGACATGGGTATGTCCGGTCTGACCATGACCCCGGAGCGGGCCCAGACGGTCAACTTCACCGACCCCTATGCCAACGCGGTCCAGACCATCATCGTCAAAGAGGACTCGGACATCCAGTCCGCCGACGACTTCTACAACCTCGACGCGGAGGGCAACCCGGTCAGCGTCAAGGACGGTCTCACCATCGGCGTCCAGACATCCACCACGGGCGACCTCTACATCTCTGACACCGTCGAGAACGGCGGCGTCGGCGAAGAACACCGCATCCAGTACAAGACCGGCGCGGACGCCGTCCAGGCGCTCTCCACCGGAAAAGTCCAGGCGGTCGTCATCGACAACGAGCCGGCGAAGAACTTCGTCAAGATGTATGACGGGCTCAAACTCCTCAGCACACCGTACGTCGAAGAGGAATACGCCATCGCCATCAACAAGAACAACACCGAACTCCTGCAGAAGGTGAACGTGGCCATCTCCCAGCTGAAGGCCGACGGCACCGTCGCGGAGATCACCAACAAATACATCAACTCCGGAGAGGACATGGGCGACACCAGCAGCCTTGCCGGCCAGTTCCGCCTGAACTTCATCAACGGCGACCGCTGGAAATGGATCGTCCAGGGTCTCGGCAGAACGCTGCTCATCACCCTGCTGGCAATCATCGTCGGTGTGCTCATCGGCATCATCATTGCCGCCATCCGGTCTTCCTACGACAAAAACTACGATGAGCTGGAGAAGAAAGGCGGTCTGACGTTCGGACTCATGAAGGTCCTGAACTTCCTGTCGAACCTCTACCTGACCGTCATCCGCGGCACGCCGGTCGTGGTCCAGCTGCTCATCATGTACTTCATCATCTTCGCGTCCAGTAAGAACGGCGTCCTGGTCGCGGTCCTCACGTTCGGTATCAACTCCGGCGCGTACGTCGCCGAAATCTTCCGCTCCGGCATCATGGCCATCGACAACGGCCAGTTCGAAGCCGGACGCGCCATGGGCTTCAACTACTTCCAGACCATGCGGTACATCATCCTGCCGCAGATGATCAAAGTGGTCCTGCCCACCGTCCTCAACGAATTCATCTCCCTGCTGAAAGAGACCTCCATCGTCGGTTACGTCGGCATCATGGACCTCACCAAGGCAGGCGACAACATCCGCGGGCGCACCCTGTCGGCGTTCATGCCCCTTATTGCGGTCGCCCTCATCTACCTGTGCCTGGTCATCATCCTGACTCAGGTCATGCGTGCAGTGGAAAGGAGGATGCGCAAGAATGAGCGATAAGAAAGTCATGGCTGTCAAAGCGAAAAAGCTCTATGAGCCGAAAGGCGATGTGCTCATCTCCGTTCGGAACCTCGACAAGACGTTCAAAGAGACCATCCACGCGGTGCGCAACGTGTCCACCGACATCCACCGCGGCGAAGTCGTGGTCATCATCGGGCCCTCCGGTTCCGGTAAGTCCACCTTCCTGCGCTGCATCAACCTCCTCGAAGTCCCCACCGCCGGCTCCATTATCATGGACGGCGAGGACATTATGGCCAAGACGGCGGACATCAACAAGTACCGCCAGAAGGTGGGCATGGTGTTCCAGCACTTCAACCTGTTTGACAACCTCAACGTCATCCAGAACATGATCATTGCGCCCACCAAACTCAAACACGAGTCGGATGCCGCGGCCAGCCAGCGGGCCATGAACCTGCTCGAGCGCGTTGGCCTGGCAGACCGGGCGGAAGCGTATCCGTCCCAGCTGTCCGGCGGCCAGAAGCAGCGTATCGCCATCGTGCGGTCCCTCTGCATGGAGCCGGAAGTCCTGCTCTTCGACGAACCCACCTCCGCGCTCGACCCCGAAATGGTCGGCGAGGTCCTGGAAGTCATGAAGCAGCTGGCGGCCGAAGGCATGACCATGGTCGTCGTCACCCACGAAATGGGCTTTGCCCGCGAAGTGGCCGACCGCGTCATGTTCATGGCGGACGGTGCCCTCATTGAGGAAGGCACGCCGGAAGAGATCTTCGACGACCCGAAGTCCGACCGTCTGAAAGACTTCCTGTCCAAAATCCTGTAACCCCTTAGGAAGAAGGCACAACTATGGCAAAAACCAAGAAAAAAGACGGCCTCGGGGTCGGCGGCATCATCGGCCTCGTCGTTGCGGCGCTGCTGCTCATCGGCATTCTGGCGGGCGTCGTCCTTTACGTCCACAGCGGCAGAGCCGGTCTCGGCGAGTCCGCGGGCATCCTCGCGGCGGACGACAATACGGCAGTCACCCTGACGCTGGAAGAGGAAAAAGAGGCGGCGGCCAAAGAGGCGGCCGAGAACGGCAAAGGCAAACGGACGACGGAAAAGGAGTCCGCGGAAAAGACGAAGAAGTCCTCTGACACCGACGGCAAAGCGGCCGAGACGTCCGAAAAGGCGGAAACCTTCAGCGGCGAAGTCACCTACCAGGCGAAGGCATCGGCCAAGACCCTCGGCGCCATGTATGACGCCGATGTGGACGCCTTCCGGAAAGCCTATGACGGCAAGAGCGTCACCGTGACCGGCAAACTGAAGGACAAGTCCTCGAAGATGCTCTACGTGGAGCTGGACACCGGCACCAAAGTGCCGCTCCGGGTCTACCTGAACACGGAAGAGCAGAGAGAACAGTTCAACATGTTTGAAAAGGGCAGAGGCCTTACGGTCAAAGGCACCGTCGCGGTCCTTTACCCGCAGTCGCCCGACGCCGGCGGGTTCCAGGAGATGGCGAACGGGCTCATCGCCCTCGACACCGTCACCCTGGTGAAATAAACCGCTTTTGAAAAAGAAAAACCCCCTCCGTTCCCGGAGGGGGTTCTTTTTGTTTTAACGATCGATTTTGAAACAGGTACCGGTCATGACGGCGAGCAGCCGGTCGGTGTCGTCGTAGACTTCCGCCTCGATGACCGCTGTGGTGCGGCCGTTTTTGAGGCAACGGGTTTTGGCGAACAGTACATCGCCCTTCGCGCCGGCAAGATAGTGGATGTTGGCGTCCGCGCCGACGACGGGCATGTGGAGGTTGCAGCCGTGGGCGGAGATGGCGAGGTCTCCGAGGGTGAAGATGGCACCGCCCATGACGGCCCCCATGGCGTTGCGGTGGCGCGGGGTGATGACCATCTTTGCCAGGGCATGGTCGTCGGTGAGCTCGACGAGCTCGATGCCGTTCTCCGTGGCGAACCGGTCATCGTGGAAATAGGCCGCGGCGGCCTGTACGTTTTCGAATGCTCCCATGAGCGTCCCTCCTTTTTCTGCGTGCCATTATAGCATATTTTGCTCAGTTGCAATGCCAAGAATCTTTTAGTACAATAAAGTGAATGTACTATAGATAGGAGAAAGGGGCGGTCTCTATGGCAATCAAGCGGAAGTTCTTCGACGATGCTTCCTCCGCGGCGGCAGATGCGGTCGTGGGAAAAGAGCGCAGCAAAGTCCAGGACCTGCTCGACGACCAGCCCTCCCATGAAAACAAAATGCCTCCCACGCCCATGCCGGTCATCGAGCCGGAGGAGCCCGCGCCGGAGCCGGCAGAAGCTCCTGCGCCGAAGACGGTCGCAGAAGCGGCCAGCTTCGAAGAGGAGCCGCCGGGCGTCCCGTACAAGCGGGAAAAAGTCAGCGCGGTACGAAACAGCGTGCTGCCGGGTTTTGGGAGCCCCGGGTTCAAATTACTTCAGATCATTCTCGGCGGCGTGCTGCTGGGCTTTGGTCTGTTTTTCCATTTTTCTGACACGGACGCCGAAGGGGCGAGCTTCATGTCCATCGCCTTCCTGGTGGTGGCCTACCTCATTCTCTCCTATGAAGTCATCGGAGACGGCATCCGCAAATTGTTCCGGGCGAAGTTCCTGGACTCCGACCTGCTCGTGACCATTGCAACCATCGGCGGCGTCTTCGTCGGGCAGTTCCCGGAAGCCACCGTCGGCATGTTCTTCTACGTCATCGCGGGCTTCCTCACGTCCCTCAACGCCTCCCATTCCGACGCCCTCTTCGGCGCCCTCGAGGACTTTGAGGTCGACTCGGTCTATGTGGCGCGGGATGGCGGGTTCACGTCGGTCGCGCCGGAAAAGGTGTGGCCGGGGGAGACCATCCTGGTGCAGCAGAACGAGCTGGTCCCCATCGACGGCTATGTGGTCGGGGAGTCCGGCCTGCTCGACACGGTCCTGCTGACCGGAGATACGGCTCCGAAGTATGTCTTCGCCGGCGACCAGGTCTGTGCCGGCATGGTGGTCACCTCCGAAAACCTCCAGCTGGTCACCACCTGCTCCTACGCCGACTCCACCGCCCAGCGGGTCACCCGCTTCATGTATGACGACTCCGCGGACGAGTCCCGGGAAAGCGAGTTTGCCCGGAAGTTCTCCACCGCGTTCGGCATCGTGGTCCTGCTGCTGGGCCTGGCCCTCGGCATCGTGCCGTCTCTCCTGACGGGGAACTGGCACGAATGGATGCGCATCGCCTTCACCTTCATGATCCTCGCCGGCACCGGCGAACTCCTGCTGCAGGGGCCCCTGTGCTTTGAAAACGGTCTGGGCACCGCCTTCTACAACGGCGTGCTGGTCCGGGGCGACGGGCCGTTCGAACAGCTGGCCAACGCCGAAAAAGTCGTCTTCAACAAGACGGGCACCCTGACCAAGGGCGAGCCCGATGTCATCGATATCATCCCCGCGGAGGGGTATAAAGCTGCCACGCTCCTGGAAATGGCCGCGAAGGCCGAGGCCCTGTCCGGCCACCGCATCGCGGACTGCATCCGGAAAGCCTACGGCAAGGACATCGACGAGGAAGAACTCGTCGGCTTCACAGAGACCCCCGGTCTCGGCGTCATCGTCTATGTGGACGGACACCGGCTCGTGGCCGGCAACGCCCGCTGCATGCTGGCCGAGGGCATCGACGTCCGGGAGAGCCACCAGGCGGGCAACAAGCTCCACGTGGCCGTGGACCAGAAATACATGGGCTGCATCGTCACCTCCGACAACGCCCGCAAAGACAGTGAAGAGACCATCAAGGGCCTCCACGACATGGGCCTGACCGGCATCACCATGCTCACCGGCGGCGCCCGTGGTCCCTCAAAACTGCTCTCCGAAGAACTCTCCATTGACGAGTTCGGCGCGGAACTGGCACCGGAAGACAAGCTGGCCGCTCTGCAGACCTTCACCCGGAACCTGCAGAAGAACGGGACGCTGGTCTTTGTCGGAGACGGGGAGAAGGACCGCATCCTGCTCGACTACGCCGACGGCGGCATTGCCCTGAACGGCGTGCGCTATCCCCACATCATCGACACGGTGGACACCGTGGTCATGCCGGAAGCCCCGTCCCGGGTGGTCGGCACGCTGCGCACGGCCCGCCGCACCTTCCAGGCGGCCCGGACGAACACCATCCTGGTCATCGTCCTGAAGGCGGTCGTCATGGTCCTCGCGGTCGTCGGACTGGCGGGCATCTGGGCGGCGCCCCTCGTTACACTCATCTCCGCCATCGTCACGGCCATCTACTGCCGCCGCATCCGCGCCGGCTGGGACAAATAAGTCCGCATCGGAAAGAAGGCGGTCCTATGACCAACTACTTTGAAAAAGAAGTCCCCGTTTCGCCGAGCCTCTGCGACGCGGACGGGAAACTGAGCATCTGGCAGCTGTTCAACCTGTTCATGGACATTGCCACCGACCACGCGGCCGCTCTGGGCGTCGGCTGGGCCGACCTCAGCCCCCGCCATCTCTTCTGGCTGACGGTCAAGACCAGAGTGTGCATCGAAGACCGGCCGAACATGGATGAGACGGTCATAGTGGCCACCTGGCTGGACCCGCCGACCAAACTGCGGGGCGACCGGAACTATGAGCTCCGCCGCGGCGGTCAGGTCCTGGCCCGGGGCAAGACCGAGTGGGCGGCCCTGAACACGGAGACCATGAAGCTGACGCCGCTGTCCGAAGTGTACCCCGAAGGCATGACCTTCGAGCGGCCCACGGCCTGCCCGGAAGGCTTCACCCGTGTCCGCGACCGCTTCGAGGAAGCGGACCGGTACGCGGAGTACACGGTGCGGTCCACCGACATCGACATCGGCGGCCACATGAACAACGTGGCCTACGTCCGCGCCCTCCTCGGCACCTTCTCCAACCGGGAACTGCACGAGCTGGCGCCCACGTCCTTCGACGTCATTTTCCGCAACTCTGTCTACGAGGGCGATGCGCTGACGTTCTACCGGCAGCCCGCCGAAAACGGCCTGGACATCCGGGTCTCCTGCGGAGAAACGACCGCGCTGCTGGTCCATATGGAATAAAAAACAACGGCCTCCCGTTTCGGGAGACCGTTTCTTTTTCTGCTTACCAGTCGGTGCGGTTCACATCGTCCATATTGATGTGGAGCACGCCCCGTTTGGCGTTCTTGACCACCGGTATTTCGGTGTCGTCCACATCGTCGATGTGCTTGCCTTTGTACTTCTTCGTATCTTTGGCGATCTCTCTGCTGAGGAGCAGGACCGCGATGATGTTCGGGATGGCCATGAGGCCGTTCATGAGCTCGGAGGCGGACCAGACGAAGTTCAGTTCGACGAGGGCGCCGGCCACGACGCCGATGATCCAGAGGAGCTTGTAGAACACGATGACCTGTTCGCCGAACAGATAGACGACGCAGCGCTCACCGTAGTAGTACCATCCGAGGATGGTGGAGAACGCGAAGGCGATGAGCCCCAGGATGAGGATGGGCGTCCCGATGTAGGGGATGGACCCGAAAGACTGGGCCGTCAGGTTGGCGCCGTTGCCGCTCTGGGCATCGATGTGCGGATGACGGATGATGCAGGACACGAGGACCAGACCGGTCATGAGACAGATGATGACGGTGTCCCAGAAGGTGCCGGTCATGGAGACCAGGGCCTGGCGCTTGGGGTTGCGGGTCTGGGCGGCGGCCGCGACGAGCGGCGCGGAACCCATACCGGATTCATTGGAGAACAGACCGCGGGCGGTACCGTAGCGGGCCGCCATCATGATGGTGGAGCCGATGAACCCGCCGCCGGCGGCGCGGGGCGCAAAAGCGGCCTGAATGATGGTGGTCACGGTCTCCGCGAGGTAGTTGCGGTTCATGACGAGGATGGCAAAACAGCCCAGGACATAGAAGACCGCCATGATGGGGACGAGCTTTTCCGCGACGCGGACGATGCTGCGGATGCCGCCGACGATGACCAGCGAGACCAGGATGCCGAGCGTGACGGCGATGAAGCCGGGGCGCAGGACCGGGATGGCGATGGTCACGTTGGAGACGATGGCGTTGGCCTGGACCGTACAGCCGATGCCGAAGGAGGCCAGAATGGCGAGGAACGCGAACACGATGCCGAGCCATTTCATGTGGAGACGGCGGTCGAGGGCGTACATGGCGCCGCCGATCATATCGCCT
>CAJGDU010000003.1 GCA_904502175.1 Clostridiaceae bacterium | reverse complement strand
GTCTCCTTCAGCCAGGCCCTGACCATGATCTACAACAACGAGATCAAAGATTCCAAGACCGTCATGGCCGTCATGAAGTACAACGACCTGCTCAACCTCGGGAAACTCGACGACAAGAAGATAGAGGGATAAGGCACATGAGATTCATTTTGGCGTCCGGGTCGCCCCGGCGCAAGGAGATCCTGACCGAACTCGGCTATGAGTTCGACGTGAAGACCGCCGACTTCGACGAGTCGACGGTGTCCCTGGACGACCCGGTCCGGGGCGTTCAGGCGCTGGCCCTCGGCAAGGCCATGGCGGCCGCCGAAGCCACCCCGGTCACGGAGCCCACCCTGTTCCTCGGCTCCGACACCGTAGTGGTCTTAGACGACGTCGTTATGGGAAAACCGAAGGATGAGGAAGACGCCGCAGCCATGCTGCGCGCCCTCTCCGGGCGGACCCACGTGGTCTGCACCGGCGTGGCGCTCGTGGAGAAAGATCCGGCGGGCAGTTGCGCTGCCCGGGAGGTCTTCGCCGAGCAGACGGAAGTGCACTTTTTCGCGCTGAGCGAAGAGGACATCGCGGCGTACATCGCCACCGGAGAACCCATGGACAAGGCGGGCGCCTACGGCATCCAGGGACTCGGACGGGTCCTGGTCGAGGGCATTTCCGGTGACTACGAGACCGTCGTCGGCCTGCCGGCGGCACGGGTGTACCGGGCGCTGAAACGCTGCGGCGTTGTGCCCGGCTGAGCCGCCTACCACAACATGTAGACATGGTTTTTTGCCGTGAAAAAGATTGGCGAAAAAGGTGTTGAGTCCCCTCGGCGCATGTATTATAATATCTCTGTTTAATATACTTATAAAAGCAAATCCTCTTGCAAAAAACACACAGACAGGAACATTCCGACCCTCGAAAGGAGTCTCACAAACATGTTATTCACGCAGGACATCGGCATCGATCTCGGCACCGCCAACACGCTCGTTTTCGTCAAGGGCAAGGGCATCGTCATCCGCGAACCCTCCGTTGTGGCGGTCGACGTCCGTACCAACCCCAATAAAGTCGTCGCCGTCGGCGCCGAAGCCAAAGAGATGATCGGCCGTACCCCCGGCTCCATCACCGCAGTCCGTCCCCTGAAGGACGGCGTCATCGCCGACTTCGACATTACGGCTGACATGCTGAAAGAGTTTATCCGCCGCGCCATGCTGAACTCCAAGTTCAACAAGGCCCGCGTCATGATCTGCATCCCCTCGGGCGTCACCGAGGTGGAACGCCGCGCCGTCCACGACGCCGCCCGCAGCGCCGGTGCCCGCCAGGTCTCCCTCATCGAGGAGCCCATGGCCGCCGCCATCGGTGCCGGCCTTCCCGTCGCGGAAGCCACCGGTTCCATGGTCGTCGACATCGGCGGCGGTACCGCGGAAGTCGCGGTCATCTCCCTGGGCGACATCGTCACGAGCTGCTCGGCCCGCGTTGCCGGCGACTCCTTCGACGACGCCATCATCGCCTACATCAAAAAGAAATATAACCTCCTCATCGGTGAGCGCACCGCCGAGGAGATCAAAATCAAGATCGGCTCCGCCTTCCCCTACGAAGGCGAAGGCGCCATCGACGTCAAGGGCCGGAACCTCGTCGACGGTCTTCCGAAGAACATCGAAGTCACGTCCGAGGAGATCCGCGAGGCTCTGTCCGACTCCGTCAACCAGATCCTCGACGCCATCCGCACCACCCTTGAGAAGACCCCGCCCGAGCTTGCCGCTGACATCATCGACCAGGGCATCATGCTCACCGGCGGCGGCGCGCTGCTGAGAGGCCTGGACCGCCGCGTCTCTGCGGAGACCAAAATGCCGGTCCACGTGGCAGAGAACCCGCTGGACTGCGTCGTTGACGGCACCGGCGTCTGCCTCGAGAACGACATGCTGAGCCTGACCAGCACCAAGAATTACGACGAGTAAAAACACGAAACGAAAAAAGGGACCTCCCGTTCGGAGTCCCTTTTTCGGACTATTTACGCACCGAAAGGTTGAATGCACGTGAAAGGGTTTGTACGATCGCTCTGGTTCCGTATCCTTGCGGTCATCCTTGCCATTCTGGTCATTTTTCTCATACTGGCCGCCGTCCTCGGCAGCAAGAGCTCCCCGCTCTCCGCTGTCGCCGGCACCGCCACCCAGCCCCTGTCCCGGGTGACCTCGGTCCTCGGAAACGGGTTCTCTTCCATTGGGCATTTCTTCACCCGCTCGTCCACCTACGAGAGGCGCATCGCCGACCTGGAAGACAAAGTCGTCAGCGCCCAGAAGCAGCTGGCCGACTACGAGGAGACCAAGCAGAAACTCGAAAGCTACGAGGACTTCCTCGGCATCAAGGAGGAGCACCCCGACTACCAGGTCATTTCGGCCACGGTCATCGGCAAAGACTCCGCCAACAACTTCACCACCTTCGTCTTCAACAAGGGGTCCGCCTCCGGCGTCAAAGTGAACGACCCGGTCATCTACGGCGATGGACAGCTCGTCGGCGTGGTCACGAAAGTGGCCCCCACGTACTGTGTCGTCTCCACGGTCCTCGACCCGAAGATCTCCATTTCCGCCTACGACATCCGCAGCCGGGAAAGCGGCTACGTCACCAATGACGCGGACATCGTCAAGAAGGGCTTCTGCCGGCTGTCCGGTCTGGACCGGAACACCAAAGTGGCCAAGGGCGGCGTCATCGCCACCGCCGGTGTCGGCGGCATCTACCCCCGGGACCTCATCATCGGGACCGTCCGGGAAGTGAAGAACGGCGATACGGACATTTCCGCATACGCGGTCATCGAACCGAACATCGATGTCACGGAACTCAACGAAGCCCTCATCATGATCGGCTTCGAGGGCCAGGGCATTGCCGTCACCTATGATGAAGGCGCGGAAGGCGCGGACGCCGACTCTCCGGAAGTCGTGTCCAACCCGAACCGCAGCACCACGAGTGAAGGGGACACCACCGGCAGCACCTCGGAAGCGGCCACCGAAGCCGACTCCACCACGGCCCGCCGGACCACGACCACCCGTCCCGTGACCACCTTCCGGACCACGGAGGGCTGACGAATGAGGGAACGCATCACCTTTGACAGCCGCACCCGTCCGCCGGAGAACGGCGTGGTGAAACGGGTGAGACGTCCGCGGACCAACGAGCAGAAGCACAAGACCATTTCCACGGTCGTGCTGGTGCTGCTCATCCTGCTGGCCCACCTTCTGCAGAACACACCCCACATGTTCCCGACGGTGTTCGGGGCGCGCTGCTTTCTGCTGCTGCCCCTCATGGTGTGCATCTCCATTTTCCTGCACAACCTGCCGGCCACCATCCTGAGTCTCTTTGCCGGAGTCCTCTGGGACGTGTCCTCGGCCCACCTCGACGGGTACAACGCCATCTTTTTCCTGCTGGCGTCCACGGGGGTCTGCCTCCTCATGAACTACCTCATGCGGAACAATCTCTGGACCGCCTCCATCCTCGGAGCGCTGGTCATCCTGCTGTACGTCACGCTGCACTGGCTCTTCTTCGTCGTCCTGCGGGGCGTCGACCAGGGCGCCATGACCTACGTCACGTACTACCTGCCGAGCGCACTGTACAGCTTCGCGTTCACCCCCATCTTCTATGTCATCCTTCGCCGCTTCATGCGCAACCTCCGGGAACGCTACCCGAAGAGCTCCATGGCCAAGGGCTTCGCGGAACTGCGATAACGGCGATTTACTGCAAATCTTACTAAGGAGGGAAGAGCAATGGGCATCTCCAAAGGCCGTTCGGCCGCCTACCATGTCCTCGTCATCGCGGTCGCGCTGGCGCTGGTCGGCGTGTTCATTTACTCCACCCTCATCTCCGGCGCCAACGCCGGCACCCTCGGCGCGTACACCACGACGGTGGACGCCGCCCGCGGCGAAATACTCGACCGCAACGGCGCGCCCCTCGTGACCAATCGCCAGGGCAACTCCATCACCTTCAACGCCACGGCCTTCCCGAAGGACCAGGAAAAGCGCAATGAGATCATCGTCTCCCTGGTGCAGCTCTGCGAGGCCAACGGCGTCGAATACATCGACAAACTGCCCATCAAGGTGTCGAAGAAGAGCGGGAACTACGTGTTCCGGAAAAAGGATGAGAACGCCGCCTACATCAAATGGCTGCGCTCGAAGGAAGTCCTGAACCTGAACTCCTACGCCACCGCGGAAAACATTATGGACGCCCTCATCAAGATGTACGGCCTCGAGGCCTACTCGAAAGCGGACGCCCGGAGCCTTGCCTCCGTCCAGGTCGAAATGCTCCGCAACACCTTCAACACCTCCTACCCGTACACCTTCGCGGAAGACGTGCCCACCGACCTTGTCACCATCATCATGGAGAACAAGAACTTCTACCGGGGCGTCGAGAACACCGTCGAGGCGTACCGGGAGTACGCGGACGGCACCATCGCGCCGCACATCCTCGGACGGGTCTCCGGCATCACCGCCGAGAAGTACGAGGAGAAGCAGGCGGAGCTCGACGAGGCCCTCGACAAAGCCAGAGGCAAGGAAGAGATCGACGAGCTCACCCGCAACGCCTACACCATCTCCGATGTGTACGGCAGCTCCGGCCTGGAACTGGCCATGGAGGACTACCTCCGGGGCAAGCGGGGCGCCAAGACCGTCACCATCGACAATGACGGTGTCTCCACCGACACCTTCACCACCTATCCGGAGCAGGGCGACTCCATCATCCTGACCCTGGACAAGAATCTGCAGGTGGTCGCCCAGAACGCGCTGAAAAAGCGCGTGGACTCCCTGAACATTTCCGCGGCCCGGAAGTGCGCCGCGGCGGTCGTCGTGGAAGACGTCAACACCGGGGAGATCCTCGCCTGCGCCACCTACCCCTCCTACGACAACAACGGGTGGAAAGAGCACTATTCCGAGTGGGCGGAGGATGAGACCGCGCCCCTCTGGAACCGCGCCGTCATGAGTACCTATGAACCCGGTTCCACCTTCAAGCCCTGCACCGCGGTCGCGGCGCTCGAAGAGGGCACGCTGGACGCGGCCTGGACCTGGGCCTGCAACGGCGCCTACACCTACTACTCCGACCACACGTTCTACTGCGCCCACCACACGGCCCACGGTGTCAACAACGTCACGGACGCCATCAACGTCTCCTGCAACTGCTTCTTCTACGAGACCGGCCGGAAACTGGGCATCGAAAAGATCGACGAATGGGCCACGAAGTTCGGCCTCGGTCAGAAGACCGGCGTCGAGATCCCGGAGGCCACCGGCCACGTCTCCAGCCCCGAAGAGCGGAAGGCGGCGGGCGGCACCTGGTACCCCGGCGACGTCATCACCACCGCCATCGGCGAGTCGGACAACCAGTTCACGCTGCTGCAGCTCGCGAACTACGTGTCCACCATCGCCAACGGCGGCACCCGCTACACGCCCCACTTCGTGCGGGCCATCAAGTCTGCCGACTACAAGACCACCCTGCTCCAGAAGCAGGAAGAGGTCGCCCAGACCCTGGACATCTCCAAGGATACCCTGGCCCTGGTCCGGGAAGGCATGCTGAAAGTCGGCACCATCGGCTTCTGCCGCTCCGCGTTCTCCGACCTGCCCGTCACGGCAGCCGCCAAGACCGGTACGTCGGACGTCGTCAAGATCATCGACGGCAAGAAGGTCGAGGGCAACAACGGTTTCCTCATCTCCTATGCACCGTATGAGGACCCCGAAATCGCCGTCGCCGTCGTCGTCGAGACCGCCGACTCCGGTGCCCTGACCGCCGTGGTCGCCGCCGACATTTACGACTATTACTTCTCCGCGAAGGAGAACGCGTCCGCGGTCCAGCCCTACGGAGAGCTGCTGACGTAAACGGATGCAAAGAAAATATTAAAACTGTACACGAAGAGGCGCCAAAAATGTCCAGTTTTTGGCGCTTTCTTACAATCCAATATTGTGACGCCGCCCATTTTATGATAAAATAATTCCTGTAATGTCCTGAAAGGAGCGTGCCCAATGAACATCGCCATCATTGCACACGACGTGAAAAAAGAGCTCATGACGCAGTTCTGTATAGCATACGCGGGCGTTCTGAGCCAGCATAACCTGTGTGCGACCGGCACCACGGGCAAAGTCGTCTCGGAAGCCACCGGGCTCAAGATCCAGAGCTTCCTCAGCGGAGACCAGGGCGGAGAGCAGCAGATCGCCTCCCGCGTCGCCTGCAACGAGATCGACCTGCTCCTCATGTTCGGCGACCCGCTGAACCCGAAGCCCATGGAACCCATTGAGGCGGACCTGCTCCGGCTCTGCAACGTCCACAACGTTCCTGTGGCCACGAACATCGCCACCGCGGAAGCGCTCATCCACTCCCTCGCGCGCGGCGACCTCGACTGGCGGGACATCGTCAACCCCAAGGCAAACGCCGGGGAAGCGGCGGAAGAAGCGCCGGCCGAAGAAGAGGCATAAAAACGAAAAAACCAAGGCTCCACTTGAAAAGTGGGGCCCTTTTTTCTATAATATCAAGGTTACAAGGTAATTATTTATATATTAGCCCATAATATAGGAGCAGAAAAGTTTCCCACGAGGAGAATTGAGGGCTGGCAAGAATTACCTCTTATTTTTAATACCTTTTGCGCACGCACCGACCTTCGACGAGGGGGAAACCTTTTCTGCGACTTCATTCTGGAGGAATTCCATGGCTTTACTGACAAAAGCAATCAAAGGTACACAGGATACGCTTCCGGCGGACAGCTACAAGGTCCGCTTCCTGGAGGCCACCCTCGCGGACATCGCGGGGAACTACGGGTTCAAGGAGATCCGCACGCCTGTGTTCGAACATACAGAGCTGTTCAACCGCTCCGTGGGCGATACGACCGACGTGGTCCAGAAGGAGATGTACACCTTCGACGACAAGGGCGGCCGTTCCATCACCCTGCGCCCGGAGGGCACCGCCGGCGCGGTCCGCGCCTACCTGGAGCACGGCCTCTTCAACGAGCCGAGCCCCATGAAGGTCTACTACCTCACCTCCTGCTACCGGTATGAGAAACCGCAGGCCGGCCGTCTGCGCGAGTTCCACCAGTTCGGCGTCGAGTGCTTCGGCACCGAGAGCCCGGCCCAGGACGCGGAGGTCATTGCCCTCGCGGACGAGGTCTTCGGCTTCCTCGGCGTCAAAGGCCTGGAGCTCGAGATCAACTCCATCGGCTGCCCGCACTGCCGTCCCGTCTATCAGCAGGCGCTGAAAGACTACTTCACCGCGAAGAAGGACGAGCTCTGCGAGACCTGCCTGGACCGCCTCGAGCGCAACCCCATGCGCATCCTCGACTGCAAGGAAGAGGACCCGAGCCTCAAGGAGAACGCCCCCGTCGTGCTGGACTACCTCTGTGACGAGTGCAAAGACCACTTCGAGAAAGTGAAAAAATATCTCGAGGCCATGGGTCTCACCTACAAAGTCAACCCGCGCATCGTCCGCGGCCTCGACTACTACACGAAGACCGTCTTCGAGTTCGTGTCGAACGACATCGGCGCCCAGGGCACCGTCTGCGGCGGCGGCCGCTACGACGGCCTCTGCGAGGAACTCGGCGGCAAGGCCATCCCGGCCCTCGGCTTCGGCATGGGCATCGAGCGGCTGCTCCTGCTCCTGGAGGCCCAGGGCATCGAGCTGCCGAAGGACAACGACATGGCGCTGTACATCGCCACCGCCGGAGACGCCGCCTCCTACAAAGCGGCGCAGATCATCCACGACCTCCGGGCGGAAGGCATCCCCTGCGCCTTCGACACCGTGGGCCGTTCCATCAAGGCCCAAATGAAATATGCCAACAAGACCGGCGCCGACTTCACCGCCGTCCTCGGGGACAACGAACTGGAGTCCGGCACCGTACAGCTCAAATACATGGAGACCGGCGACACGACGGAAGTGAAACTCGACACCTTTGCCGAGGACTTCCAGTCCCTCAGCATGCAGGCCGCCATGTCCGCCCTCCAGGCGGAACTCAATACCGCGGAAGACGACCTTGCGAACGTCGACCTCTCCGCGCTTCTGGGAGGAAACACCAAATGGACAGAATGAACGGACTGAAACGCACCCATTACTGCGGCGATGTGCGCGACGGGCTCATCGGCTCCGAAGTCGTCGTCTGCGGCTGGGCCGCGAAACGCCGGAACCTCGGACAGCTCCTCTTTGTGGACCTGCGGGACCGCACCGGCATTGTTCAGCTGGCCTTTGACGACACCACCGCCCGGGACGTCTTTGAAAAGGCGGAGACCATCCGCTCCGAGTACGTCCTCATGGCAAAGGGCACGGTGAAGGAGAGAGCCTCCAAGAACCCCGACATCCCCACCGGCAACGTGGAAGTCTTCGTCTCCGACCTGCGCATCCTCGGCAAGTCCGAGACCCCGCCCTTCGAGATCGTCGACGACACCAACACGGCGGAACTCACCCGCCTCAAATACCGCTATCTCGACCTGCGCCGTCCGGAGCTGCAGAAGAACATCCTGCTCCGGCACAAGCTGACGAAGGTCACAAGAGACTACTTCGATGAGAACGGGTTCATCGAGATCGAGACCCCCATGCTCATCAAGTCCACGCCCGAAGGCGCCCGGGACTTTCTCGTCCCGTCCCGCCTCCACAACGGCGAGTTCTACGCCCTGCCCCAGTCTCCGCAGCTCTACAAGCAGCTGAGCATGGTGGCCGGCTTTGACCGCTACATGCAGATCGCCCGCTGCTTCCGTGACGAGGACCTTCGCGCGGACCGGCAGCCCGAGTTCACCCAGATCGACCTTGAAATGTCCTTCGTGGAAATGGAGGACGTCCTGGGTCTCATCGAAGGCTTCATGCAGCGCGCGTTCAAGGAAGTCCTCGGGAAAGACATCTCGCTGCCCCTGCCGCGTCTGACCTACAAAGACGCCATGGAGCGCTACGGTTCCGACAAGCCCGACACCCGTTACGGCATGGAGATCTACGACATCTCCGACCTCGTCAAAGACTCCGGCTTCGGCGTCTTTGAGGGCCCGGTGGCCGGCGGCGGCTCCGTCCGCGCCATCACCGCGAAGGGCGGTTCCGCGGCGGTGTCCAAAAAGGGCATCAAGAAGCTGACCGAAGAGGCCAAAGGCATTGGCGCGAAGGGCCTTGCCTGGGTCCGGGTGGACGAGGAAGTTTCGGCTTCCTTCGACAAGTTCGTCACCCCGGAGCTCATCGCCTCCATCGTGGAGCGGGGAGACGCCGAGACCGGCGACCTCATCCTCATCATCGGCGACACCAACAACAAACACGTCCTCTCCATCCTCGGCGCCCTGCGCCAGACCATGGCGAAGAAGCTCGACCTCATCCCGGAGGGGCAGTACGACCTGCTCTGGATCGTCGAGATGCCCTTCTTCGAGTTTGACGAAGAACTCGGCGAGTGGGTGGCCATGCACCATCCCTTCACGGCGCCCATGGACGAGTGTCTGGAATATCTCGAGACCGACAAGGGCAATGTTCGCGCCCAGTCCTATGACCTCGTGCTCAACGGCATCGAGCTGTCCTCCGGCTCCATCCGCATCACGGACCCGGAGCTGCAGAGCCGCATCTTCGACCTTTTGGGCATGACGAAAGAGGAGGCCTACGAGAAGTTCGGCTTCCTGCTGGACGCCTTCCAGTACGGCCCGCCGCCCCACGGCGGCATGGGCATTGGCCTGGACCGCCTCGTCATGCAGATGATCGGCGCTGAGACCCTGAGAGACGTCGTGGCCTTCCCGAAGACCAAGGACGCCTCCGAGCCCATGACGGACTGCCCGTCCCCGGCAGATGCCGAGCAACTGGAAGTCCTGGGGCTGGAACTTGTGAAGAAAGAAGACTAATTACGATATGGCAGAAAACAAATTCGAATGGACCACCCGGAACAAGGGCATCCTTGCCGGGGCGGCGGTCCTTCTCATCCTGGTCCTGAGCTTCGCGTTCCTGGCCTTCGGCGGCAAAAAGCCGGCGCCGGACTACACCGGGCTCTGGGAGACCCACGACAAGCAGTGGGTCTACGTGGACAAGGGCGAAATAGACACCGACTACACCGGTGCCGTCACCGGTCTCATCGACCGGGTGGAAGACACCTACTATGTCAACCACGGCGAAGTGGACCTCGGCTACACCGGCCTCGGGGCCAGTGAAGAGGGCTGGGTCTACTTCTCGAAGGGCGTCCTCGACGACACCTTCACGGGCTTCGCCCAGGGAGGCAGCGACTGGTACTGGGTCGACGGCGGCGCCGTGGACCAGACCTACACCGGCGTCCGCCAGGGCACCATCAACGGCGAGACCACCTGGTGGCGCGTGGAAGATGGCCGGGCCGATCCGACCTACTCGGGCGTCACGAAGACCAAAGAAGGCATCTGGGTCTTCAAGAACGGAAAACTCGACTCGAGCTACAACGGCATCCAGAAGCTGAACAGCGACTGGCTCTATTTCACCAAGGGCAAGCAGGACAAGAACTACAAAGGCGTTGCCCTGAATGAAAACGGCGTCTGGTATGTCCAGAACGGCAAGGTCGACTTCGACTACAACGGCAAGGTCACGCACCTCGGCCGCACCTACAAGGTCAAAGGCGGCGTGGTCGGCAACGGCAAGGCCGTGTACCTCACCTTCGATGACGGCCCCGGCCAGTACACCGAAGAGCTGCTGGGCATCCTGGCCCACCACAAAGTCAAGGCCACGTTCTTCGTGACCGGGTTTTTCAAGAACTATCTGGACTGCCTGGAAAAGGAGGCCCAGGCCGGCCACACCATCGGCGTCCACACCTATACCCACGACTACGAAAAGATCTACAAGAGCGAAAAGGCCTACTGGGACGACTTCGAACAGATGGAGAAGGTCATTGAACAGCACACCGGCAAGCGGGTCAACGTTTTCCGCTTCCCCGGCGGCAGCTCCAACGCCATCTCCAAAAAGTACAAGGAAGGCATTATGACGGACCTCGTCAAGACCGCCAACAAAAAGGGCCTGGTCTACTTCGACTGGAACGTCCTCTCCGGAGACTCCGGCAACACGAAGGACTCCGACAAGATCTACAAAAACATCGTGAAGGGCTGCGCCCGTCACACCTATTCGGTGGTCCTCTGCCACGACATCCACGACTTTACGGTGAATGCCATGGACAAGACCATCGCCAAACTGCTGAAAGAGGGCTATGTCATCCTCCCGCTGGATGCGACCAGCCCCACCGTCCACCAGCACGTGAACAACTAAGGAGGAAGCGCCCATGTGGGACGTCATCTGGGATGTCCTGGTCGACACCGCGATGGACACGGTGGAGATCATCCCCATCCTGTTCCTGGCCTACCTGCTCATGGAGTTCCTGGAACGGCACATGAGCGACCGGACGACCGCGCTCGTTCGCAAGTCCGGCCGGTTCGGGCCGGTCATCGGCTCCCTGCTCGGGGCGGTCCCCCAGTGCGGCTTTTCCGCCGCAGCCTCTTCGCTGTATGCCGGACGAGTCATCACCGTCGGCACGCTGCTGGCCGTCTACCTGTCCACGTCTGATGAGATGCTGCCCATCTTCATCTCGGAACAGGTCCCGGCGGGCACCATCCTGCGCATCCTCGGCCTGAAAGTGGCCGTCGGCCTGCTGGCCGGCCTCCTGGTCGACTTCGGCGCGCGCGCCACCCGGAAACGGCGGAACCAGAAACTCGTGGACGACATTGCCATCGACGAGTTCTGTGAACACGAGCACGCCCATGAAGACGAGGACGGCATCTGGCTGTCCGCGCTGAAGCACTCCCTGGTCATCCTCGGCTGGATCTTCGGCGTCAGCCTGGTCCTGAACGGGCTCATCGCCGCCATCGGGGAAGAGAACCTCGGCGGTCTCGTGGTCAACCTGCCGGTCGTCGGCGAACTGCTGGCGGGCCTGGTCGGCCTCATCCCGAACTGCGCGGCCTCCGTCGTCATCACCCAGCTGTACCTGGAAGGCGTCATCGGGGTCGGCCCCATGATGTCCGGGCTGCTGGTCGGAGCGGGCATCGGCCTCGTGGTCCTCTTCAAGTCCAACCGGGGCGTGAAGCGGAACCTGTCCATTGCCGGCATCCTGTACCTCATCGGCGTCTTCGCCGGCATCGTCATCGACCTCCTCGGCGTGACGGTCTGAACAACAAAAAGAAAAGACCTCTGCGGTTGCAGAGGTCTTTTTTTCTCCTTATGCCAGGGCCTGGGCGAGGTCCTCGATGATGTCGTCGACGTTCTCGATGCCGACGGACAGGCGGATGAGGTCCGGTCCGACGCCGGCGGCGATGAGCTCCTCGTCCGTCAGCTGACGGTGGGTGGAGTTGGCCGGGTGCAGGATGCAGGTATGCGCGTCCGCCACGTGGGTGGCGATCATGCCGACCTTCAGCTTGGACATGAAGGCTTCGGCGGCGTCGCGGCCGCCCTTGATACCGAAGGCGATGACGCCGCAGGTGCCGTTCGGCATATATTTCTGCGCGAGGTCATAGTACTTGTCGCCGGGCAGACCGGGATAGGTGATCCAGGCGATCTTGTCGTTCTGCTGCAGGAACTCCGCCACTTTCTGGGCGTTCGAGCAGTGGCGCTCCATGCGGACGGCCAGGGACTCGATGCCGAGGTTCAGGTAGAAGGCGTTCTGGGGAGACTGGATGGAGCCGAAGTCTCTCATGAGCTGGGCCGTACACTTCGTGATGAAAGCTCCTTCTTTGCCGAACTTCTCGGCGTAAGTGATGCCGTGGTAGGAGTCGTCCGGCGTGCAGAGGCCCGGGAACTTGTCCGCGTGAGCCATCCAGTCGAAGTTGCCGGAGTCGATGATGGCGCCGCCGACGCCCGTGTCGTGGCCGTCGAGGTACTTGGTGGTGGAGTGTGTGACGATGTCGACGCCAAACTCAAAGGGGCGGCAGTTGATGGGCGTGGGGAAGGTGTTGTCCACGATGAGGGGCACGCCGTGGGCGTGGGCCGCCTTCGCGAACTTCTCAAAGTCGAGGACGTTCAGGGCCGGGTTGGCGATGGACTCCCCGAAGACACACTTGGTGTTCTCCCGGAACGCCGCTTCCAGTTCCTCCTCCGTGCAGTCGGGGGAGACGAAGGTGAAGTCGATGCCCATTTTGCGCATGGTCACGTTGAAGAGGTTGAACGTGCCGCCGTAAATAGCGGAGGACGAGACCACGTGGTCTCCGTTCTGGGCAACGTTGAAGACCGCGAAGAAGTTCGCCGCCTGACCGGAAGAGGTCAGCATGCCGGCGGTGCCGCCTTCCAGCGCCGTCAGCTTGGCCGCCACCAGGTCGTTGGTGGGGTTCTGCAGACGGGTGTAGAAGTAACCGGACTCCTCCAGGTCGAACAGTTTGCCCATGTGGGCGGAAGAATCGTATTTGAAGGTGGTGGACTGGTAAATGGGGATCATGCGGGGTTCACCGTTTTTCGGCTCATAGCCGGCCTGGATGCATTTGGTTTCCTGTTTCATGCGAACCACTCCTGTCTAATAAAATATCGTTATCTAGTATATACCAGCGGGCGATGGATTGCCACACTTTTGCGGCGTTTCCTTGCATGCTTCCTTTTTATAAGTTATATTTAAGTCATACGACATACTATAATGGATGCAGCCCCGGCGAACGGGGCCCCCAACCCGTAACAACACGTTTGAAAGGAGAACGTTTATGGATACCCTTCGCGCGCTGGAACTGAGACATTCCGTCCGTTCCTACAAAGACAAACCCATTACCGGAAAAGAGCTCGAGACCCTGCAGAGCCTGGTGGCGGAAGCCAACAAAAAGGCCGGCCTGCACATCCAGCTCGTGCTGAACCAGCCCAAGGCCTTCACCGGCTTCCTGGCCAGCTACGGCAAATTCAAAAACGTGCAGAACTACTTCGCCATGATCGCCCCGAAGGGCAAGGACGAAGCCATCGGCTATTACGGCCAGAAGCTGGTGCTGGAAGCCCAGAAGCTCGGCCTCAACACCTGCTGGGTCGGCGGCTCCCACGGCAAAGACAAAGACGCCTATGACATCGGCAGAAGAGAAAAACTCTACATCGTCATCCCCGTCGGCTACGGCGAGACCCAGGGCCATCCCCACAAGACCAAAGGCTTCGACAAACTCGTGAAGACCGGCGGCGGGCTCGACAAAGACGAGAGCAAATGGCCGGACTGGTTCGTGGCAGGCGTGAAAGCGGCGCAGCTGGCCCCCACGGCCACCAATCAGCAGGCCTTCACCCTCGGCCTTGACAAGAAGGGCCGCGTGGAACTGAAGGCGGGCATCGGCATCATGACCGGCATCGACCTCGGCATCGTCAAATACAACTTCGAAGTCGGCGCGGCGGCAGCCGGAAAGAAGGACGTCAAGTGGAAGTGAGCGGGACCGCGCCCATCACCGCTACCGTCCACCTGAACTTCAGCCCCGGCGGCGGGGCGTTCTACGCAACGCTCTATGTGCTGCTGGTCCTGGGGTTCGCCGTGCTGGTCTGGTACCTGTCTGGCCGGCGGAAACGGCGCATCCGGAAGATCCTCCGGGACGAGACGCCGCTGTCCGCGGAAGAGTTCGAGGAGAACTGGATCCTCGGCCCGGAACGCCGGGCGGAGGACGGCTACAAATACCACGTCTTCCCGGGCTGCTATGTCATCCTGTTCTACGACATGGAGCCCGAGGCGGAAGACGACTTCGACCGCTGGCAGGACGTCTACGTGGGGCAGTCCCTGAACGTCACGGAGCGGGTGCACCACCACTTCACCGGGTACGGCCGGGGCGATGTATACGCGGACCTCAAAGCGGGCCGCCACGTCTACGTCAAACTCCTGCCCTGCGACAAGGAGGCCCTCAACGACTTCGAGCGGGCCCTCATCGAGGAGTACGACGCCACCTCGTCCTACAACGCCACCGCCGGCGGCGGCACGGACTGGGAGGCCAAAGAGGACCGGGAAGCCGGCCCCTCTTCCACCCGCAGAGCCTTCTGGCGCCACGACAAGTAAATCGCCAAACAAAAAAGAGCTGGTCTGTTTCAGACCAGCTCTTCCAGTTCGATCATAAACAACTCGTAGGTGTCCTCCGACCCGTCGAGGGACGGGTGGTTCTCGCCGCCGCCGTTGATGGAACGGGCCATGGCGGCCACCTCCTGCTCGCCGTAGTCGATGACGTCCATGGGCGAGAGGGGGAAGCCCTTTTCGGTGGCGATCTTACAGAAGGTCGTCAGCGGGTACTTGGCTTCCTTCGTGGCGAGGAGTTCCGCCTTCAGGGCGGGGTCCGCCTTTGCCGCGGCCTTCAGTCCGTCGAGGGCCTCGGGCACGGGCATGGTGGGTACATACATAAGAACACTTCCTCTTTCGAAACAGAAAGGCACCGGTGCGTTTGCGGCGCCGGTGCCTTTGTCTTCAGGGATTAAAGCTCTTTGAGCTCCTGGTCCTCTTCGCCCTTCATGCCGAGCAGCTGCTTGCCGTGCTCAACAACGTCGACGGAGAGTTTGATGGAGTCGTAGATAGCGCCTTCGATGTCGTCCGGAGTAACGCCGAGGTCATGATACATGGTGTCTGTGTCGAAGAACAGGCAGATGTCCATGATGTAGGGCAGCTGGACGGGGTCCATGCCGGACTCGATGCCGCGTTTCTTGAAGTCTCTCTCATAGACGGGCATATAGAGAGCCATCATCCAGGGCGGGATGGAGATGATGGGACGATTGTCGCCCATGCCACGCGCCTTGTAGACGATCTTCAGGAACTCTTTCCATCTCATGTTGTAGCAGGAGACGGGATAGGCACGGGCACCCTTGGTGCGGGTGGCGGCGCCGTAGCAGGCCTCACCGACCTGACGGATGGTAAGCATGGCAGTACCACCGCCCGGATAGAAGGTGGCGGGAAGCTTGTCCATCATCTTGATCTGGTTGAGGAGAACGGTCCAGACGGGACGACGGCCGGGCTGGGTGCCGAAGATGTACGGCAGCTCGAGGACGGCGCAGGCAAAGTCGTCAGTGGCCTGGGAAAGAACATACTCTTCCTGGTCGAGACGGGAACGCATGTAGGGGTTGCGCTCTGCCATCTTCATGTCGGGACGCTCTTTGGTGAGCCAGGTGAAGTAGGAGCCGAAAACGACGCAGCTCTCATACTTGAGCTCTTTTGCCATGGGGATGAGTCTCTTCAGAGGAGCAATGTTGTACTTGTAGTAGTAGTCATAGACTGGGGGCGGGAACTCCGCACGCTCGTCGACGCCGGCGGCGTAAACGAGGCAGTCGCAGTCAGACATGAGCTCGCGAAGCTCATCGTCGGTACACTTGTTGACGTCCTGGAAAATGATTTCCATTCCTTCCGGCATGGGGGCGCCTTCCGGAAGCGGGGGCAGTGCGAGGGTCTTGACGCCAACACCGTGGGCCAGGAACTGCTCAGCAGACTTGGAACCAAGCAGGCCGGTACCGCCGATCATAAATACTTTTTTCATGGGCGATGCATCTCCTTAAAACTTATTTCGTTTCCTCCTGTGCCGCGTGTGAACCGCGGCTCATTCGTACAACATCTATTCTAGTATAAGGGTCCTGCAAAGTCAATTTTTAACAAGCCGATTTACTGAACGATTTCGCGTCAGAACGTTGCGTTCCGGGGCGCCGCTTTTTATTGAAATAAGGGGTTTTCTATGGTAAAATCGACATAAGCGTTTGCGTTTCTGGGGGCGTTTTTGTGGATAATGTCCATCGCCCCACAACATCTAGTATTTTAGACCGAGGAGGAATCTAATATGAAAACCTATAACTCAAACAACATACGCAACATTGCGGTTGCGGGTCATGCCGGACGGGGAAAAACCACCCTCTGTGAAGCCATGCTCTACACCGCCGGTGCCACCAAGCGGCTCGGCAAAGTGGCGGACGGCTCCACCGTCATGGACTATGACCCGGAAGAGAAAAAACGTCAGGCGTCTCTGCAGAGCGCCGTTGCAGCTTTGGAATGGAACGACGTCAAAATCAACCTGATAGATACTCCCGGTCTTTTCGATTTCGCTGGCGGACTTTCTGAAGCGGCACGCGCGGCGGGCGTCATGCTCATCGTCGTGGACGCGGAGCGCGAGACGTACGATGTCGGCGCGGAGAAAGCCTTCAACGCCGGCGAGGTCCGGAACCTCTCCAAACTCTTCATCATCAACAAGACCGACGCGGAAAACGCCAACTTCGGCAACGTCTTCGAGACCCTGCAGGAAGTTCACGGCAACAAGCTCTGCCCGGTCGTGGTCCCCGTCATTGAAGACGGCGCGGTCCGCTGCCTCGTAAACCTGTCCCAGAACAAGTGCTACGAGTACAAGGACGGCAAGTCCACGGAAGTCCCCATGCCCGAGTCCGACAAGCTCGACGCCTATAAAGATATGTTCAACGAAGCCGTCGCCACCACGAGCGACGAGCTCATGGAGAAGTACTTCGAAGGCGAGCCCTTCACCGAAGTCGAAGCCCTTACCGGTCTGCTGGAAGGCGTCACCAACGGCGACATCTATCCCGTCTACGCCTGCTCCGCCGACAAGCTCGAAGGCATCGACCTCATCCTCAACGGCCTCGTCAACCTCGGCCCGAGCGCGAACTCGAAGACCGGCGAAGTGGCCCTCGACAAGGACGGCAACGAAGTGGAACTGGCCTGCGACCCCAACGGTCCTCTGGCTGCCATCTGCTTCAAGACCATTGCCGACCCGTTCGTCGGTAAAATGTCCTTCGTGAAAGTCGTCTCCGGCACCATCACCGCCGACACGCCCTGCTACTGTGCCCGCACCGGCGAGTCCGAGCGCATGGGCAAGATCAGCATCCCGCACGGCGGCACGCTGGAAGACAGCTCCGAGATCCCGGCCGGTGACATCGCCGTCATCACCAAGCTCACCGGCATCAAGACCGGCGACACCATCACTTCGGAAAAGAACCCGCTCACCCTGAAGGGTCTGACGGTCCCCACCCCCTGCTACTCCATGGCGGTCAGCGCCAAGAAGAAGGGCGAAGAGGACAAGATCGCTTCCGGTCTGGCCCGTCTCATGGAAGAAGACCCCACCATCTCCTTCGGCACCAACAAGGAGACCAAGGAGCAGGTCCTCTCCGGCCAGGGCGAACAGCACATCGACTTCATCGTCGGCAAACTGAAGAGCAAATTCGGCGTCGACGTCGAACTCACGGCCCCGAAAGTTGCCTACAGAGAGGCCATCCGCAAGACCGTCCAGGTCCAGGGCAAGCATAAGAAACAGTCCGGCGGCCACGGCCAGTACGGCGACGTCTGGATCCGCTTCGAGCCCACCACTGAGCCCGGCCTCCAGTTCTCCGAAGAGGTCTTCGGCGGCTCCGTCCCGAAGAACTACTTCCCGGCTGTTGAAAAAGGCCTGCAGGACTCCATCGAGAAGGGCGTTCTCGCCGGCTATCCTATGGTCGGTCTGAAAGCCGTCCTCTACGATGGTTCCTACCACCCCGTCGACTCCTCCGAAATGGCCTTCAAGACCGCCGCGTCCCTGGCCTACAAGAAGGGTGTCGCGGAAGCCGACCCGGTCCTGCTCGAGCCCATCCTCACCGTCGAGATCACCGTCCCCGATGACAACATGGGCGACATCATGGGCGACGTCACCAAGCGCCGCGGACGCGTGCTCGGCATGAACCCCGTCGAGGGTGCCAGAGGTCTGCAGCAGCTGACGGCGGAAGTTCCGGAAGCAGAGCTTTCCGACTTCCCGACCATGCTCCGGTCCACCACCAAGGGCCGCGGCTCCTTCCTCACCTCCTTTGCGCGGTACGAGGAAGTTCCGGCCAACGTTGCGCAGAAGATCATCGAAGAAGCCAACGAGGAATAATCACAAACATAGAGAGCTCCGTCTTTTCGACGGAGCTCTTTTGTGTTACAATACGATGGAAATGTGAGAGATGCAGGAGGATAAAGAGAACATGCTGACCGCAGTTGTCTACACCGGCAATACCGGGTTTACCGAGAAATACGCGAACTGGGTGGCCAATCAGCTCAAGTGCGACCTGTTCCGGCTGGAAGACGTGACCATGGAGGACCTCAAACAGTACCCGCTGGTCGTCTTCGGCGGCTGGGTCAAGGGAGGCATCCTGCAGGGTCTGTCCGAACTGAAGGGCAAAGTCCGGGGCAAGTATATCGTCTTTGCCGTGGGCTGTCTGCCGAAACGCGCCGGCGACGTGAAGAACTTCAAGGAGAAAAACGGTCTGGAAGACATCCCCACCTTCTATTTCGAAGGGGGCCTGCGCTGGTATCGGCTGACCGAAGGGCAGAAGGCGGCGCTCCTTATGTACAAGGAGACCCTCCAGGCCTTCGACTACCGCAAACTCTCGGAAAAAGAGCGGTTCTTCCTCAACAACATCGGCCGCACCTTCGACCACTCCTCGCTGGACGGCGTCAAGGAACTCACCGACTTCCTCGAGTCCGAACGGGGCCAGAAGCTGACGGCGGACTGAACACAAAAAACGACCCGCGCCATGGGCGCGGGCCTTTTCTTTTTCTCAGTAGTTCGTGATCTCCCGGGTGGGCTGGAAGAGCGTACACATGGCGTCGAAACTCTCCTTTTTGAAGTCGAAGTTGCCGTTCATCTGGGTCCAGCGGATGTCCATGCCGACGGCGAGCAGGTAGACACATTTGACGATGTCGAACGGGTCGGCCATGTTGCGGATCTCTCCCATGCGCTGCATTTTGCCGACGAGGGACGTAAAGACCTTGACGGTCTCCGGCTGCAGCTCCGGGTCCTCCGAGAAGAAGGCGATCTGCGAGACGTTCTGCATGGAGATGGTGGCCAGCAGCTTCGGCCCGAAGTCGATGTGCCGCTGGATGTCGATCTTCAGAAGCTCCCAGAACTGTTCGAGGGGAGAGTCGTACTCCAGCATGATCTGCGGGAAGCGGGTCTGCTTCTCGTCGTCATCGGAATAATAGGTTTCCCCGAAGACCTCGTCCCGGTTGTGGAAATAGAGGTAGAAGGTGTTTTTTGAAATGCCGGCCTCTTCACAGATCTCCCGAACGGTGACGTTGGACGGCCCGTTTTCCTTGGCCAGTTTGACGGAGGCCTGGATGATGTTTCGACGGGTGATTTCCGGTTTTCCCATAGTGCAATTCCTCTCAAAGCGCAAAAATATGACGATTCACCTATTATCGTACTATAAAACTGTTCAGATTTCAAGAATCGACAAAAAGAAAAAGCCTTCGGACACATGTCCGAAGGCTTTGACTGTGCGTTATGCTTTTGCCTTGAGTTCCTCAATGTACTGTTGCGCAAACATGGAGGAGACGGCGCCGTCCGCGGCGGCCGTAACGACCTGGCGCAGCGGCTTGGTGCGGATGTCGCCCACGGCGAAGACGCCGGGGACAGACGTGCGGGTGGTCTCATCAGCCTCGATGTAGCCGGAACCGTCCACCGCGACCGCTCCGTTCAGGAAGCCGGTGTTGGGGACGCGGCCGACGGAGACAAAGAGGGCGTCCGCTTCCAGGAAGCGGGTCTCTCCGGTCTGGACGTTTTTCACGGTGACGCCCTGGAACCCGCCTTCGACTTTCACGCTGTCGACGACGCTCCAGAGGACCGGCTCCACGTTCTCCGCTTCCGCGACGGCGTCCACGTAGAACTTCTCGGCCCGGTACTGGTCTCTGCGGTGGATGAGGTAGACCTTCTCGCAGATGCGGGAGAGGAGCAGGGCGTCTTCGAGGGCGGTGTTGCCGCCGCCGACGAGGGCCACGGTCCTGCCCTTGAAGCGCATGCCGTCACAGGCGGCGCAGTAGTGGATGCCCTTGTCCGCCAGGGCGGCTTCGTTCGGCAGACCGAGCTGCCGGGCGTTGGCGCCGGTGGCGATGACGACGCAGCGGGTCTCGAAGTCGCCGGCGTCGGTGGTGTGGACGACTTTTACATCGCCCGTGAGCTCCACGGAAGAGACGGTGGTCAGCTCGGACTCGGCGCCGAACTTCTCCGCCTGCTGCTGCATCTGGTCTCCGAGGGTGAAGCCGTCGATGCCCTCCTCGAAGCCGGGATAGTTTTCAATGACTTCGGTCAGCGTCATCTGGCCGCCGGCCGAGAGCTCCTCCAGGACGATGGTCTTGAGACCCGCCCGGGCGCAGTAGAGCGCGGAGGAGTAGCCCGCGGGGCCGCCGCCGATGACGACGACGTCATACAGTGTTTCGCTCATACTCGTCTTCCTCTCTTACAGGGCGACGTTTTTGGCGATGAACTCGTCGATGGCCGCCTTGTTGGCGGGGGAGACGACTTTGTCGAGGACGTTGCCTTCGGCGTCGAGAAGGATGAAAGTGGGCAGGTATTCGACCTCAAACTTCTGCGCGATGGCGGGCTCCTCGTCGGCGTCGACTTTGCCGACCACGAGTTTGCCTTCATATTCGGCCGCGACCTTGTCGTAAGACGGGGCGATCCGCTTGCAGTGCGGGCACCAGGTGGCCCAGAAATCGAGGATGACCGGCTTGCCGGCGTTCAGGACTTCCTCCTGGAAGTTGTCAGCGGTAATAACAGTTGCTTTGGTTCCCATAATATGTTCTCCTTTCTTGAGAGAAGGGGTTTGATTGGTTCAAAATCATTATACCGAACTGGTATCCGAAGTCAATAGATTTTGCATAAATAAATTGCACAAAATTTATTTGATGCATCAATTGTCCGCGTATGAAAAATTTAAAGAATAATTTAAGGGCAATAGTCTATTATTCTTAAGAAAACCTTAAATGCGAGAAACATTATCTTTACATAAGGAGACTGGAGAGTAATGGAGAAACGAAATGACCGTCAGAACTGCGTGCCTGACAGCCCCATCCGCACGAAGCATTTTCTGGACAGCATCCGCTACGCCTTCAAGGGGACGGGGTACGCGTTCAAAACGGAGCGCAACTTCAAGATCTACATCGGCATTGCCATTGTGTTCTTTATCATCAACCTCATTGTCGGTGTGAGCCTGGCGGGGCACATCGCCTTTTTCATCTGTGCCCTGGGCGCCTTTTCGGCAGAAATGATCAACACCGCCATCGAACACATCTGCAACTATCTGACGACGGACCTCAATGAGGCCATCCGCCGTGCCAAGGACCTTGGCGCCGCGGCGGTCCTCATGTGGGGGTTCGCGTTCTTCCCGCTGGAAGGAGTGCTGTTATGGCTCGCTTTGTCAAACTGATCGGGACCATGATCCTCAGCATGATCTCCGTCGTTTTCGGCGGCGTCCTCAACATGCTGTTCGTGAAGACCCCGGTCTACCGGAAACTCAAACGGCCCATCGACGGCGGCCGCACCTGGTCCGACGGGCGGCGCCTCTTCGGCGAGAACAAGACGTTTGCCGGTCTGGCCGGCATGACGCTCGGCACCCTGGTGTCGCAGGTGGTCATGGGCCTTCTTTTGAAGGCGCTCGGCCTCTCGCACCTCTCCGACGTCTACCGCCGCCACGAGAACACCGTGAAGTACAACGCGCTGGCCGGCGGCCTGTTCGGCCTGGCCTACGCCCTGTTCGAGCTGCCCAACAGCTTTGCCAAACGGCGGTTCGACATCCGTCCGGGAAAGACCGTGGAGAAGAAGGGGTTCCTCGGGAAAGTCTTCTTCCTCGTCGACCAGGTCGACTCCATGTTCGGCGTCATGGCCGTCCTGGCCATGCTGTCTCCCATCGGCATCGTGAAATACTTCGGCTATATCGCCCTCGGCGGCGTCATCCACGTCCTCACCAACCTCGGCATGATCAAGGCCGGTATCCGGAAAAACCTGTGACCACAAGGAGGCTGTCATGAACGAACCTGTCAACACGAAAAAAACACCTGTCATCGGCGTTTGGAACCTGGCAAACTGCGTCACCTGGCTCGGCATTGCCGCAGCGGTCCTCGCCATTTATTTTGCCCTGGCCGGCAACGCGCGCATCGCCATGCTCGTCTTCATCGTCTCGGGTCTTTGCGACCTCTTCGACGGACGCGTGGCCCGCATGTTCAAGCGGACCGACGTGGAGAAGGCCTTCGGCATCCAGCTCGACTCCTTTGCCGACACCGTCTCCTTCGTCGTCTTCCCGGCGGTCTTCCTTCTGACCCTGACCGCGGCCCCCTGGGCCGTCGTGCTGGCCATCCTCTACATCCTCGCGGGCATCACCCGCCTGTGCTGGTTCGACATCACCACGGACGGCGACACGAAGTACTTCGCCGGCGTCCCGGTCACGTACATGGCCCTGGTCCTGCCGCTGGTCTTCGTCATCGTCAATAAGGCGGCCCCGGACCTCATCCCGGCGTTCACCGCGGCGTCCCTCGCCGTCATGGGCATCCTCTATGTCCTGAACATCCGCGTCAAGAAACCCGGCGGGCTCTGGTACGCCATCTTCGGCGTGCTCGCCATCGTGCTCGCGGTCCTGCTCCTGGTGCTGTAAGATGGCACAGGAATACGGGGGCGATGTACTCCGGTTCCTCTACGGGAACCCGGCCGGCAGAGTCCTTTTGAAATATGTGGCGGCGGCGCCCTGGTTCTCCGCGTGGAGAGCCCGTTCGCAGAACACCCGGCGCTCCGCGAAAAAGATATTGCCCTTTGTGGCACAGTACGGCATCGACCTTGCGGACGGCGGGTACGGCGCCGGCTGGCGGGCGGAGGACTTCCGCTCGTTCAACGACTTCTTCACCCGGCAGCGGGACTACGAAGCCTACTTCGCCGACCTGGCAGCCGCCGGAAAATGCGTCGGCCCCGGGGAACTCCCCGCCGTGGCGGACGCGCAGCTGTCCGTGTACCCTGTCTCGGAGGACCTGCGGGTCCCCATCAAGGAGACCACCTATTCGCTCGAAGAGCTGACGGGGGCGCCGGTCTCCGACCGGTACCGGGGCGGCCGCTGCTTCGTTCTCCGTCTGGAGCTGACCGACTACCACCGCTACTGCTTCCCGGACAGCGGACGGGTCGTCTCGCAGCGGGAGCTGCCCGGCGCCCTGCACACGGTGCGGCCGGTGTCGGAACCCTACCGGGTCTACTCCCGGAACAAGCGGACGGTCACCGTGCTGGAGACCGAACACTTCGGGGAAGTCATCCAGATCGAAGTGGGCGCCATGCTGGTGGGACACATCGTGAACCACCCCGTCCCGGACGGCGTCTGTAAAGCGTATACCGAAAAAGGATATTTTGAATTCGGCGGCTCCACCATCGTTCTGC
>CAJGDU010000002.1 GCA_904502175.1 Clostridiaceae bacterium | reverse complement strand
GCGCCGAGGATCATCATGGGCTCCGTCTTCATGTCGAAGAGGATGCCGAGGGACCGGAAGACCCGGTCGAACTTGTTGTCCAGAAGGGCGTCGACCATCTGGAAGGCGGTGGCCTCCAGCGAGCGGATGCAGACTGCGTCCACATCGGCCTCGGTGATCTCTTTGTCCGCGTAGCTGCAGAGCTTGCCGACTTCGGTGACGAGGTTGCCCATGTCCTCCCCCACGTTCTCCAGCAGATAGTCTGCCGTGCGGGTGGAGATGATCTTCTCCTGTTTTTTACACTCCGAGACCACGAAACGGACCAGGTCCTGCCGGCTCCGCGCCTCCAGCTCGACGACCGCCCCGACGGAGTCGATGAGCCCCTGAAGGTCTTTCATCTTTTTCGTCTTCATGGGGAAGCCGACGGTATCCTGCCAGAAAATGAGAGTGCAGGTGTCGGGGGCGTCTTCCAGGAGGGCGATGAGTTCCTCCCGGTCCGGGTCGGCGAGTTTCTCAAAGTCCAGGTCGTGGACCAGGACACAGGTGCGCTCACACATGGCCGGCAGCGCTTCCACGCTCTCCACCAGCTCATTCATGGTGACGGTCTCGCCGTCCAGCTTGTGAAAGTTGAACACGTCCAGGCCGGCAGGGACGACATTGTCCGCCAGCAGACGCGCGTAATTCTGTTTGAGGTACGGTTCGCTGCCCTTGATGAGATAGACCGGCAGGAACTCCTGTGCCTGGATGTTCTGCCACAGGCCCTTTTCGTTGAATTTCAAACGGAGTTCTCCTTTGTTCCGCCATCAGCGGTACTGGTACAGACGGAGCTTCCCGTGACGGACACGGGCTTCGACTTCGCCTGTTTCACCGGATACAATTATATACGAAGACGGCCCCGACTTCAAACCCTCCGGCGGGTTTCCGCGGACAAAACAGACCGGGGCGGCGCGGGCCTCCGGCGGCAGCGCGGAAAGGTCCACGGTGGGCCGGAACAGCAGGAGGAAGCGGACCCCGTCCGCCTCCAGGAGCCCGGCACAGCAGTCCCCGTTCTGGTGGAAGAGATGAAGGGCGATCTGCGGGGCGAGCCATACGGTCTCGATGTGCTGTTCCTCCACCGTCTCCGGTTCCAGAAGGAACCCCGGCTCCCGCTCTTCCAGAACGGCCTTCATGGCCCCCGCCTCTGTCTGCTGTTCCCGCGGGACGACCAGCGCGGAGAAGCGGGTGATGCCTTCCCGCTGGAAGAGGTCGTTCAGCGCCGTCGTGGTCTGGTAGTCATCGGACCCGCAGCCGATGACCGCGGCCCCGTGGCGGTACGAGACGACGGCGCAGGTGCCGCTGACGTCCGGGAAGGTCACCTTGATGACCTCCCGGTTCAGGGCCGCCTCCGTGAGGACGGAGCCCAGCAGGACGATGGCGGACAGCAGCGCGGCCACCCGGACCATGCCGGGGTCCTGCAGGGTGCTGTAGAGCACGAAGCCGGCGGTGGCCGTCAGAAGAGCGGCGGCAAGCCCGAGGCCGAAGCCTCTGCCGGTCAGGGAGACATAGCTCAGGGGCAGCGCCGCCAGCCTGCCGCTCGCCGCCAGCAGGTAACGGGCGAGCATGCCGGCGCCGAGGTAACACCAGGGGCTCATCAGCGACAGGCCCGGGACCGCCGAGCAGAGCGCGCCGGACCCCGCCAGCAGGATGGCGGCCTCCGCGGCGAAGGTGACCAGCAGGTTGCTGAGGAAGGCCGCGAGGGACACATTGCCAAAGGACAGGGTGACCACCGGCAGCGTCGCAACAAAGGTGCTGAGCGTGAGGAGAACGAGCGCCGCCGGGGACTCGAGCCGTTTCCGGAGTTTATAGTTGTGGACCCGCTCCTTCAGCCGTTTTCGCAGAGCGGCCAGCAGCGGCGGATAGAGTGACAGGATGCCCAGCGTGGCAAAGTAGGACAGAAGGACCCCAACGTCCCCGCCGTAGAAGGGGTTCGGCGCCACGACGCAGAGGGCCGCCGCCCCGAGGGCGTTGAGGGGCTCGGACGTGCGGGCGACCATGCGGCCGAGGAAGAACACGCCCAGCATGACCCCCGCCCGGACGGCGCTTCGGGAGAGCCCCGTGAGCATCACAAAGACCAGAAGGAACAGGATGGCCCCGAAGGCGGCCGTCCGCTTCCCGGCACCGACCCTTAGCAAAAGTTTGTAGAACAGCATGGTCCAGAGCGCCGTGTGGAAGCCGGAGACCGCGAAGAGGTGCAGGATGCCGGCCTTCCGGAACATCTCGTTCGTCTCGGAGGGGATCTCCGTCTTGTCCCCCACCAGCATGCCCCGGAGGATGGCGCCGAGGTCTTCCGGGAGCCGGTCCGAGAGGTGCTCCATCCTATGGTCCCGGAACCCGGCAAGGCCGGTATAGACCCGCCAGACAAAAAGCCTTGGCGGCGACAGGTCCACCTCTCCCCGGGCCGCCCGTTCCCGCAGCGGGTCCGCGTACACATGCCCCGAAGTCGTGGCGCCGAGATAGAGTCCGCGGGAGCGGTAATAGCGCTGGATGTCCGGCTCTCCCGCCCCGAGTTCGGAGAGCTGCAGGGTCGCGGAGAACACATCGCCCACCTTCGGGACGTATTTGGAAGAGGAGAAGCGCAGCCGGCGGACCGGCCCGCCCTCCAGCACCTTCACCACACAGCGGTGGGCGCCGCCGGGGCTGTCGTTTAGCACCTCCGTCACGAGGTAAGTGCCCGTCGCCTTCTCCCCCGCATGCGAGAGCGCCGGACGGTAGACGGCGTTCCACTGGACCAGATAGAAGACACAGGCCGCGAGGACCATGAGCGCCGCCGCCAGGAAGAAGCGGAGCTTTTCCCGGTCCTGGAAGGTCCTGCGCAAAAGCCACAGAAGCCAGATGGCCGCCCCCAGCGCGAGGATGCCGAGCACCCCCGCCATCGGGGTCCCGGTAAAGGCAATGAGCATGAGGGTCCAGAGCCAGGCGCTCCCCAGATAGAACAACGGTTTTTCCATTCGATCACCTCCGGGTCCATCATAGCCGTGTCCGGCCCTCTGTGACGGCGGGTTCCGGGTGAGTGGTCGGAGGAAGCGACCGAACGGTCGTTATGCCCGGGCCGAACGGTCGTTATGCAAAAAAAACACCCGCAGAAACACGTTCTGCGGGTGTCTGTCTCTGATGGTGCGATCAGCCCGGAGGCCAGGTCATGTCGCGGCCGCCGATGATGTGGAAGTGCAGGTGCGGCACGGTCTGCAGGGCCTGTTCTCCAATATTGGAGACCACGCGGTAGCCTCTGTCGAGCCCTTCCTCCTTCGCGACTTTCGCGATGACGGAGAAGATGTGGCCGACCACGGCTTCGTTGGTCTCGTCGATCTCGTTGACGGACGCGATGTGGTCCTTCGGGATGACCAGGATGTGCGTGGGCGCCGCGGGATTGATGTCCCGGAAGGCATAACACAGGTCATCTTCATAGACTTTGGTGCTGGGGATGTCCCCGGCGATGATCTTACAGAAAATGCAGTCTGCCATGGTGGGCTCCTTTCTTATTTCAGCATGCTCCGGATGATGTCCGCCGCCGCGGCGAGGGCCTCATCCACTTTTGTGGAATCTTTGCCGCCGGCCATGGCACTGTCCGGCTTTCCGCCGCCGGAACCGCCGGCCACTTTCGCGACTTCCCGGACGATATTGCCGGCATGGGCGCCGGCCTTCACAGCCTCGGGGCCGCAGGCGCAGGCGAAGTTGCACTTGTCGCCGTTGACCGTGGCGAAGACCACGACGAGGTCCGCGCCGTTCTCCTTGGCGGAGTCGGCCATGTTGCGGAGTTCGCCGCCGTTCACGCCCTCGACTTTCGAGCAGACGAGTTTGACGGCGCCGAGGTCGGCAGCGTCGCCCATCATATCCTGGGCGCTGCGGGCAGCAAGTTCTTTGTTGAGCTCCTCGACCTTTTTCTCAGAGGCCTTGAGGTCGGCCGTCAGCTGGGCCGCCTTGCGGTCGATGTCGTTCAGGTTCGACTTCATGGCCGCGGCCGCGCCGGCGATGAGCGCATCTTTTTGTTCAATGTATTTCAGCAGGTTCGTACCGGTCACGGCCTCGATGCGGCGGACGCCCGCTGCGACGGAGGACTCGGACACGATCTTGAACAGGCCGAGAGACGCGGTGGTGGCCACATGGGTGCCGCCGCAGAACTCTTTGGAGAAATCTTCGACGCAGACGACGCGGACGGTGTCCCCGTACTTCTCGCCGAAGAGCATCATGGCGCCGAGGTCTTTGGCCTCTTCGATGCTCATGACTTTGGTTTCCACGGGGAGGTCCTGCAGGATGACTTCGTTGACCCGCGCCTCGACCGCTTTCACTTCGTCCGCGGTCATGGCCTGGGGATGGTTGAAGTCGAAGCGGCAGGTGGCCTCGTTGACCAGCTGACCGGCCTGCTCGACATGGCTGCCGAGGACTTCCCGGAGGGCCGCCTGCAAGAGGTGGGCCGCCGTGTGGTTGCGCATGATGGAACGGCGCCGGTCGGCGTCGATCTTCACGTCGACGGTCTCGCCGGGCTTCGCGATGCCGGCGGTGACGGTGCCGCTGTGGAGGTAGACCCCGTTCTCAGACTTGACGGTGTCGTCCACCTGGAAGGTGAATCCGCCGCACTCGATGGTGCCGGCGTCGCCGATCTGACCGCCGCTGCGGGCATAGAACGTGGTCTTGTCGACCACGAGGACCGCGTCTTCGCCGGTCTCGGCGGACTCGGACAGATCGCCGTCTTTCACGACTGCCAGGACTTTGGCGGACGTGTCGAAAGCGGAATAACCGAGGAACTCGGTGGCCGGGATGTCTTTCGTGGCGTCTCCCTTGCCCTTCCAGGCCTCAGCGACGTCTTTTGCCGCGGCGTCCGCTTTGGCGCGGGCTCTGGCCTCTGCCACATACTCCCGGAACTTGTCTTCGTCGACGGTCATGCCCCGCTCCTCGAGGATCTCTCTCGTGAGCTCGATGGGGAACCCGAAGGTGTCGGAGAGTTTGAAGGCGTCCTCCGCCGGCAGCTCTTTGCCTTTGGCGTTCGCGATCATCTTCTCCAGCTGTTCAGAACCGGTGTCGAGGGTCTTGTTGAAGGTGGCCTCTTCCCCGGAGATGATGCTCATGATGTAGTCGTGCTTCTCCACGAGGTTCGGATAGGCGGTGGCGTTCTCGTGGATGACCATCTCCGCCACGTCGGTGAGGAAGGGACGGTCGATGCCGAGGGCACGGCCCTGGCGCATGGCACGGCGCATGAGACGGCGGAGGACATATCCGGCTCCGGAGTTGGAGGGTTTGATGCCGTCGCCGATCATGAAGGTCATGCTGCGGGCATGGTCGGTGATGACGCGGAGGGCGATGTCGTTCTTCTCGTCCTCATGATACCTGACCCCGGAGATGTCCGAGATGGTCTTCATGATGTTCTGGACCGTGTCGACCTCAAAGAGGTTGTCCACGCCCTGCATGACACAGGCAAGGCGTTCGAGGCCCATGCCGGTGTCGATGTTCTTGTGCTCGAGCGGCGTGTAGTTGTCGTTGCCGTCGTTGTTGAACTGGGAGAAGACCAGGTTCCAGACTTCCATGTACCGGTCGCAGTCGCAGCCGACTTTGCAGTCGGGCTTGCCGCAGCCGTACTTCTCGCCCCGGTCGTAGTAGATCTCGGAACAGGGGCCGCAGGGGCCTTCACCGTGCTCCCAGAAGTTGTCCTCTTTGCCGAGGCGGACCATGTGGTCCTCGGGGACGCCGATCTGTTTGGTCCAGATGTCCCATGCCTCGTCGTCGTCTTCATAGACGCTGCAGTAGAGTTTGTCCGCCGGGATCTTCAGCACTTCGGTGAAATATTCCCAGGCCCACGGAATGGCCTCGTTTTTGAAGTAGTCTCCAAAGGAGAAGTTGCCCAGCATCTCGAAGTAGGTGCCGTGGCGGGCCGTGTGACCGACGTTGTCGATGTCCGGCGTCCGGATGCACTTCTGGCAGGTGGTGACCCGGTAGCGGGGCGGCGTGACCTCTCTCGTGAAGAATTTCTTCATGGGCGCCATACCGGAGTTGATGAGCAGCAGGCTCTTGTCCCCGTCCGGCACGAGCGAATAGCTCGGCAGCCGCAGGTGCTCTTTGCTTTCAAAGAACTGAAGGAAGCTCTCCCGCAGTTCGTTCAGACCAGTCCATTCCATAATGGGATGTCTCCTTATAATTAAAAATACTTATACGGCTAAATATTATACGTTTCTTCGGGGGAAGTGTCAACGAAACTCCCGCCCCGGGCGATTTACTTTTTGAGAAAAAAACAGTATACTCTTTGTGATTTTGAAACGAGAGGAGAATGACCCGTGAGAACTGCCATCGTCGGCGCGGGCGCGTCGGGCCTTGCCGCCGCCATCACGCTCAAAAGAGAATGCCCGTCCATGGACGTCGTCCTGGTCGAAAAACTCGCCGAGCCCGGCCGCAAACTCCTTGCCACCGGCAACGGCCGCTGCAACCTTTCCAACACGGACATCACCGTCGGCGCCTATCACGGCGACTCCTCCACCGTTTACCGGGTCCTGACAGATTTCGGGACGGAAGAGTGTCTCGACTTCTTCCACTCCCTCGGCCTTCTGACCCTCGAAGAGGAGGGACGCATCTATCCCCTCACCATGAACGCCGCCACCGTGCGGAACGTCCTCCTCGAAGAAGTGGCCCGCCTCGGCGTCGAGGTCCGCACGGACTTCGCTGTCGGCGGCGTCGCACCCGGCTTCACCCTCACAGAACGGGACAGCGGCGAAACCCTCTCCGCGGACTTCGTCCTCCTGGCCCTCGGCGGAAAAGCCGATGCCGCCCACGGCACGGACGGCGACGGCTACCGCATGCTGAAAGACCTCGGCATCCGCTACGAGCCCATCTCCCCCGCCCTCACGTCCCTGCTTTTGCAGGAAGACCTGCGGGAGCTCAAGGGACTGCGGTTCCGCGGCTCGGCCGCCCTGAAGGACGGCAAGGGCGACCTCGTCGCCATGGAGACCGGCGAACTGCAGTTCACCGAAGGCGGTCTCACCGGCATCCCCGCCTTCCAGCTGAGCGGCGAAGCGGCGGTCCTTTCCAAAGCAGGCCCCCTGCCCCTCACCCTGGACTTCTGCCCGAACCTCCCGGACGTGGCGGTCCTCTCCTATCTGCAGGACCGGGCGCAGTCCGGTTCCCCGGAAGAGCCGGTCCTCCACCTTCTGACCGGTGTCGTCCAGAAACGGCTGGGACAGCTCCTTCTGAAGACCTGCGGGCTGCCGGAAGAGACGCCGGTGCATCGCCTCGGGACCCAGGAACTGGCCAACCTCGCCGGCCTTCTGAAACAGTATCCGCTGACCGTCACCGGGACCAAGTCGTTCAAAGACGCCCAGGTCACCCGGGGCGGCGTCCCCGCGGACGAGCTGAACGACGGCTCCCTGGAGAGCCGCCGTGTCCCCGGACTCTGGTTCTCGGGCGAACTGCTCAACGTCGACGGCGCCTGCGGCGGCTACAACTTACACTTCGCCTGGGGCTCCGGCATCCTCGCAGCAAAGGAGATCGCACAGCGTGCTACGCATCAATGAACTCAAACTCCCCCTCGACTACACCGAGGAGGACTTAAAACTGAAGGCCGCCAAGGTCATGAAACTGCAGCCTTCGGATATCAAGACCCTGAAGGTCTTCCGGCGGTCCGTGGACTCCCGCAAAAAGCAGGACGTCCACTTCGTCTTCACGGTGGACGTGGAGGTGGATGCCGATGAGAAGCGCATCCTCAAGCGGACCGACAGCCGGAAGGTCCAGGAGTCTGTTTTCTATCACTACGTCCCGGTGGAAAACAGGCGGCACTCGTCGTTCCGGCCGGTCGTCGTGGGCTTCGGCCCCGCCGGCATGTTCGCGGCCCTCACTCTTGCGGAGGCGGGCCTGAAACCCATCGTCCTCGAACGGGGCCACGACGCAGATACCCGGACGAAGGACGTCCGGAACTTCTGGGAACACCGCACGCTCGACACCCGCTCGAACATCCAGTTCGGCGAAGGGGGCGCGGGCACCTTTTCCGACGGCAAGCTGACCACCGGCATCAAGGACCCCCGCCAGAACAAGATCATGACGGACTTCGTCCGCTTCGGCGCGCCGGAGGCCATCCTCTACACGAACTACCCCCACATCGGCACCGACAACCTGGTGCATGTGGTCAAGAATATCCGCAAGGAGATCATACGGCTCGGCGGCGATGTACGCTTCGGCTGCACGCTGACGGACCTCATCATCGCGAACCGTTACATCCACGGCGTCACCTACCGGACGGAGGACGGCGCTCTTACAGATCTGGAGACCGACTGCGTCGTCCTGGCCCTCGGACACTCGGCCCGGGACACGGTCACCATGCTCTATGAGAAGGGCATCCGCATGATGCAGAAACCGTTCTCCGTGGGCGCCCGCATCGAACACCCGCGGGAGTTCATCGACCGGGCCCAGTACGGCTCCGCGGCGGGCCACCCCACCCTCGGCGCCGCCAACTACAAGATGGCCTGCCACCCGCCCCACGGCCGCGGCATGTACACCTTCTGCATGTGCCCCGGCGGCACGGTCGTCAACGCCGCCTCGGAAGAGGGCGGCATCGTGGTCAACGGCATGAGCGAATATGCCCGGGACGGCGAGAACTCCAACGCCGCGCTCTTAGTCGGTATTGAGCCGGAACACTTCCCGACCGAACATCCGCTGTCCGGCTTCGACCTGCAGCGGCAGATGGAGCAGAAGGCATTCGACCTCGGCGGCCGGGACTACACGGCGCCCGCCCAGCTGGTCGGCGACTTCCTGAAAGGTCAGAAGTCGGTCAAAATGGGCGCGGTCAGACCCAGCTGTCCCACCGGAGTCACCCCTTCCGACATCCGGGAGGTGCTGCCGAAGAGTGTGACGGACATCATGGCGGAGGCCCTCCTCCTGATGGACCGGAAGCTGCAAGGCTTTGCCATGCCGGAGGCGGTCCTCACCGCGCCGGAGACCCGCTCCTCCTCCCCGGTCCGCATCCTGAGAGACGACTACTATGAATGCAGTCTCGGCGAAGAGCCCCTGGGAGGCGCGTACCCCTGCGGAGAGGGCGCCGGATATGCCGGCGGCATCGTCTCCGCCGCCGTCGACGGCATCCGCGTCGCGGAGGCCATCCTGACAGACGAACACGCGTTTTAAAACAAAAAAGCCACTCCTTTCGGAGTGGCTTTTTTTATTGTGCTCAGGCAAAGTCGCCGCGGATGACTCTCAGCAGCTGCTTGATCTCATCGCGGGTGTAGACTTTCTTGTTCGGATAGACGAAGATCTCGACCATGATGGAGTCGGCGATCTCATCGAAGTCCTCATCCTTGAGCTGCGGGATGTGCGGATCGATGCCGTACTTCTCGTTGAAGTCCCGGATCCACTGAATGAACTGTTTCGCCTGCTCGCTCTCAGAGGCGGCGGGGTCGGCAATGCCGGCGCCGACGGCCATTTTCGCCAGTCTCGGCGCCACGACCTCACCGTAGTCTTCCAGGATGATGGGCATGACCGCGCCGATGCAGCGGCCGTGGACCAGGCCGTACTTCGCGCCGATCTTGTGGCAGAACGGATGGATGTAGCCGGTGGTCTCCATGTTCAGGCACTGTCCGCCGCAGTATGCCGCGGTAGCGAGGTTCTGACGGGCAGCCAGGTCCTTGCCGTCCTTCATGGCGGCCTCAATGTTGTCTTTGACGAGGCGGACGCCTTTGATGGCCCATTCATCGCCACGGGGGTTATGTCCGTAGGAGATGTAGCCCTCCACGCAGTGGGAGACCGCGTCGATGGCGGTGGGGGCGGTGACCGAAGGCGGCAGGCCGGTGGCCAGTTCCGCGTCCAGGACGACCGCGCGGGGACGCATGGAGATATCGGTGACGGTGTATTTCTTGTCGATCGCGTGGTCGGAGATGACCGCCGCGACCGTGGACTCGGCACCGGTGCCGGCCGTGGTGGGAACGGCACAGATGAACGGGGCCTGTTTGAATTTACCGGAAAGGGAGACCGGGAAATAGCCCATCAGACGGCCCATCTGTTTGACGGTCTGGTCGGGTTTGGCGACCCGGCAGGAAACACCTTTGCAGCAGTCCATGGACGATCCGCCGCCGAAGCCGACGAGGATGTCACAGCCTTCTTTTTTGTAAATGCCAAATGCCTCTTCAATGTTCTCGATGGACGGGTTGGGTTCAACACCATCGTAGATGACATAGGGGAAGTTCGCGTCGTCCATCGCCTTCAGCATCTTGGCCGGGATGCCGAGATCGAGCAGGACCTTGTCGGTGATGACGAGCGCTTTCTTTCCTCCGGCGCGTTTCAGGATCTCGACGACTCTGGCTGAGGAGCCGGGGCCTTCAATGACGTCCTGGGTGGGGATCAGAAACGGGAACGCGATGTCCATGAGTCCGCCGGCCAGGAGGCCGACACCCTTCTTGACATAACGCCCGATCTCGCCGGAATCCGCGATTTTCAATACGACGTTTTCAGCTTTCATAATTTCCTCCATCTGTTTTCATCCATAACAACGTGCGGACATGTGTCCGAACAGCTTGCAGTTTCATTATAAATGCCAGTTTTTTCCAAGAGAAGCCGCATGTCCTTATGATAAAAAAATAAAGACATATCCGATACGTCCGCTTTCCGCGGATAAGTTTGTTCGGTTGTATTGACTTTCCGACTAACAGATTTTATAATTGTGTTCGGTATTACAAATGTGGGCCGTCAATTCAATTTCATTTAGGAGGATCCTTCTATGGCGAAAAGAGAAAACTCGCCAACTCTTTACATCTATGTCAAAGAGTACATCATGAAGCTCATCATCTCCGGGAAATATCCGGCACATTCCCAGCTTCCCACCGAGTACGAGCTCATGGAGACCCTGGACGTCGGTCGTGCCACCGTACGTGCAGCCTTGGCGCAACTGGAAAATGAAGGCACCATCTACAAGCGGCAGGGCGTTGGCACTTTTGTCAGCGAACGCAGCAAGCACTATGGCCTCGAGCCCTTCCTCTCCCTCAACTTCATGATGAAGCACGTGGGCATGAAGAACAACAACGAGGTCGTCGAGAACGTCGAAGTGACGGTCAATCCGGACGGTCCTCTGGACCGCTGGGAGCCCGGGAAAAAGGTCAACCGGCTGGTTCGTATCCGCAAGTCCGAGAACACCGTCGTCGGCTATGAGGACAACTACTACCTTCCCCACATCTTCGAGAAACTGAACAGCGAAGAGTTCGAAGGCTCTCTTGCCCACAACCTCCTCACCAACGTGGAAGACCCCATCCATCGGTTCGACCAGAGCACCATCGTGCGCGATCCCACGGAAGCCGAACAGGAACTGTTCGACATCGACGTGGCCGAGAAGGTCGTCGAGCTGGATCGCTGGATGTATTTCGAGGGAACCGAAGAGCCGTCCAACTACGTCAGCTTCGTCATCCCCACCCACATTCTCGAATTCCCCTTCCTCGGCTGAGGAACCAGTAAAACAGAAAACCGCCCCGGAGCAGTGCTCCGGGGCGATTCTTTTTTGCTTAGAAGTAATTCATGGGGTTCCGGGCAGCAACGGACCGGGAGGTGCCGTCGTTGACGCGGACTTCAAAGTGAAGGTGCGGGCCGGTGGAATAGCCGGTGCTTCCCATGTTGCCGATCTGCTGGCCCTGCTGGACGTAGGTGCCGGCGCCCACGATGGCGCGGGCCATATGTCCGTAGTAAGTCAGAAGACCGTTGCCGTGGTCGATGACCACGTAGTTGCCGTAACCGCCGTTGCAGCCGCAGTTGTAGTTCTTCCCGTAGTTGTGGGAACAGGTGTTGCTGGCAATGGTGACCCGACCGGCAGCCGCCGCGACAATGGCCGCGCTTCCGCCGCCACCGGTGATATCGATGCCGTAGTGGAAGCTTCCCCAGCGGGAGCCGTAGCCCGAGGACACGTAAGTGCCGGAGCCCGCCACCGGCCAGATGAAGGTGCCGGAATAGGCGCCGTTACCGGTGGAAGCCGTGACCGCGAGGTTGGCGTTGACCTGGTTCATGTAGGCCTGCTGCTGCGCTCTGGCTTTGGCGATATAGTTGTTCAGCTCTTCACTGTTCTCATCGAGGCCGTTGATGTAAGTGTTGAGCGAGTTGACTTTCTGGTCGAGGTCGGTCTTGGCGCCGACGACCTGGGACTTGGCCTCCTGCTGCATGGCTTTGGAGTTCTCGATCTCGCTCTTGCTGGACTGCAGCTTCTCCTGATTCTTCTTCAGGGTGGCTTCGGTCTCCTCAAAAACGGCGATCTCATCCTGCAGCTGTTTGATGATGGCGTTGTCGTGTTTGCTGATGCGCGCCAGCATCTCCATGCGGTTCAAAAAGTCGCGGAAGTTGTCCGCCTCCAGCAGGATCTCCAGGTTGGAGACGTTGCCGGTGATGTACATGGCCCGGAGACGGTCGGCGTAGAGCGCCTGGGTCTGGGCGATCTGTTCCTTCTGGACCGCCATGTCCGCCTGGGTCTCCGCGATCTTCTCCTGCGTGTTGGTGATGCTCTTGTTCAGGGAGGCGATCTGGTTGTTCAGAACGTCGATCTTGGAGTTGTAGGCGTTGATTTGGGTCTGGAGCAGGTCCACGCTCTCCTGGATGGTGTCGGCGGACTGCTTCGCCTCTTTTTTCTTCGCCTCGTTCTCTTTGATCTTTTCCTGGCTGGCGGCGATCTTCTCGTCGAGTTCCGCGACCTTCTGGCTGACCTCGCTGCTGACAGCGTCTGCCGGCAGCGTGACCGGAGCCGTGAAGCAGACCAGACACACGACGGCGAGAGACAGGAGCAGACTCAGAGCCTTTGTAAGCTTAGCTCTCATCGGAAATCACACTCCCCTGCTCTTTGAGGTAGCGGGCCATGGAAACGATGGAACCGACTGCGCCGGCAAGGATGCCGACAAAGATGAAGACCAGCAGCATGGGTACCGCGTAAGACGAGAAGGCAACGGCCTGTCCGCCCAGAAGGGAGAACATGCTGCCGACATTGCGGACTGCCAGTGAATAGAGGGCCCATACCAGCAGCTCGGAAATGATGCCGGAAATGATGCCGAGAATGACACCTTCGATGATGAAGGGCCAGCGGATGAACCAGTTGGTGGCGCCGACGGCTTTCATGATGGAGATCTCCAGCCGGCGGTTATACATGGTGACACGGACCGTGTTCGCGATGATGAACAGGGAGACGGCCAGCAGCATGATGATGATGCCGACGCTGATGATGGTGACGGCTCTGGAGAGCTGGCGGACCTGTTCCGCGAGGTCGCTGTTGCCGCGGACGCTGGAGACATGGTTGATGGACTTCAGGCTGTCCACGACGCTGTTATAGTGTTCCAGACTCTTGAGGTTGACCACGTAGGAGTCCGGCAGCGGGTTTTCGTCGAGACCCTCCATGAGTTTCGCGTCATCGCCCAGGCTTTCCAGCTGGGACTGATAGGCGTCCTCTTTGGAGACATATTCGGCAGAGTCTACATCGCCGATCATACGGATATCCTGTCCGACGATGTTGATGTCCTCTTCGGAGATGTTGTCGTCGAGGTAGACCATGATGACGTTCTGTTCCTGGACGTCTTCCAGGGCCTTGTCGATGTTCGCGTACAGCATGACGGCCACGCCGATGAGCAGCAGGCACGAGGTGAGTACGGCGACAGAGGCCACGGACATGAGACGGTTGGACCAGACGTTGCGCACGCCTTCCTTGCTGAGATAACCGACGTTGAAGGAGCCGCGGCGGCGGGTCGGGGTCTTCTTCTCGCTCTTAGCCATGGTCCTCACCACCTCTCCGTGCTTCGAGATCCATCTCGATCTCCTTCAGTGTGGCTTCCGCGAAGGAGAGTTCGGGAATCTCCGGAACTTCGGGTACGCGGGTATCCACCGGGTCTTCCCGACCGATGACTTCGGAAATGGGATCGTTCTGGAAGGACACGTTGTGAAGCGTGATGGTCTTCATTTCGGTGACGTTCGGAACGGGCTGGTAGCCGGTCTTCTGGTCGTAGTGGAGCACACCGCCGTTGGCCATGTCGGAGACGACCTCGCCGTTGTCGATGACGACGATGCGGTGGTCGAACTGTTTGACCAGCTCGTGCTCATGGGTGACCATGATGACCGTGGTGCCGTTCTCGTTGATGCGGTCGAGGAGTTCGACGATCTCATAGGACATTTCCGGGTCCACGTTACCCGTGGGCTCGTCGGCGATGATGGTGTTGGCGTTGTTGACCAGCGCGCGGGCCAGGGCCACACGCTGCTGCTCGCCGCCGGATATTTCATTCGGCAGGTTGTTTGCCTTGTCCTGCAGGCCCACCAGGGTGAGGACATAGGGGACGCGCTTTTTGATTTCCCGTTCGCTGGCGCCGATGACGCGCATGGCGAAGGCGACGTTGTCATAGACCGTCATCTTCGGGATGAGACGGAAGTCCTGGAACACGATGCCCAGCGTTCTGCGGTAATAGGGTATTTCCCGCGTGCTCATCTTGGTCAGGTCATAGTTGTTGATCATGATGCTGCCGCTGGTGGGGACTTCTTCCCGCATGATAGTCTTCAGGAAGGTACTTTTACCGGCACCGGACGCGCCGACAATGAAGACGAACTCTCCGCGGTCGATGCGCAGATTGACGTCTTTCAGAGCCACGGTACCGTTGTCATAGACCTTGGATACATCTCTGAATTCGATCACTTGGCTTACTCCTTATTTGAAAGATATTACTTCTGGGATTCTACAATATGTGGTATTTTACTATAGACTTATTACCTAAATATAAACTTAAAGAAATGCTCCCGTTTTCTTCCGGGACGGCGCCCGGCATAAAACAGGAAGCATTATAACATATCTGATTAGAATTTTGTAGGATTGGAATCGAGATATTTTTTGACCATGAGAGCTACTTTGAAAACGATGGCGTCATCGAACTCCCGCAGGTCCAGACCGGTGATCTTTTTGATTTTTTCGAGGCGATACACCAGCGTGTTGCGGTGGACAAAGAGTTTCCGGGACGTTTCGGAGACGTTCAGGTTGTTTTCGAAGAACCGCTGGATGGTGAACAGGGTCTCCTGGTCAAGGCTGTCGATGGAACCGCGCTTGAAGATCTCGGAGAGGAACATCTCGCAGAGCGTGGTGGGCAGCTGGTAAATGAGACGGGCGATGCCGAGGTTCTCATAGCTGATGATGTCCTTCTCGGTGTCGAAGACTTTCCCGACTTCCAGAGCCACCTGGGCCTCTTTCAGGGAACGGGAAAGGTCCTTCAGACCGATGACGGTGGTGCCGATGCCGACCTGCGCGCTGCTGTAGAACTCGGCGGACAGGGCGTCGGCGATAGAATGGGCCAGGTTCTCAAGGTCCTTCGGATCCACGTCGGGGCTGACCTCTTTGACGAGGGCGATGTCCGCTTCGGAGATGTTGATGACGAAGTCCTTGTTGCGGTCCGGGAACAGGTTCTGGATGACGTCGAAGACGGTGGCGTCCTCAGAACCGGTGATGCGGATGAGGAGCACGACCCGGGTGGCGTCGGAGTTGAACCGGAGCTCGCGGGCTTTGATATAGATGTCCCCCGGCAGGATGTTGTCGAGGATGACGTTCTTGACGAAGTTGCTGCGATCGTACTTTTCATCGTAGAACTGCTTGATGCTGCCGAAGGAGACCGAGAGGATGCGGGCATACTTCTCCGCAAGGTCGTCGTCCCCGTCGACAAAGATGGCATACTCATGGCGCAGTCTCGAGTCGAAGGACAGGTAGGTGGTCCCATCGAGCGTGATGGGATCGTTGGAATTGAAGATATCGGTAATGAGCGCTTTGTTCTGTTCTCCGATGCGTTCGAGTTCGCTGCAGGAGATGACCGTGCCGGACTCGTCGATCACACCGACAGTGCGGTCGATGGCGTCTCTCATCTGATGGATGACACCCTGGAAAAGACGATTGGACATAAGAATACCTCGAATGAAATTTTAGTCTTTTTGTACAATTTCTACGGGTTTACGTTATCTATAATACACAATCGACTATTAAATTACAACAATTTTATGCACAAATTTATAAAAAATACTCAAAAAAAAGAAATGCCGTTTGTGGAAAACCACAACGGCATTCTTTTTCTTACTATTCTGGTTTCGACCAGGATTTGAGCGCGGCCACTTCTTCCCCGCTCAGCGGCCTGCATTCTCCCGGTCCGAGGTCCGGGTCCAGAGGCAAGGGGCCGATGGCGGTGCGGGTCAGTGACAGGACCCGATTGCCGGCCGCCGCCCACATCCGTTTGATCTGATGGTACTTCCCCTCGACGATCTTCAGCTCCGCAAGCCGATCGCCCAGAAGCGTGACTTCCGCGGGCAGACAGACGGTGCCGTCCGCCAGTTCGATGCCCCCTCTCACCTGCTCCAGCATGGCCTCCGTCACCGGTTCGGAAAGCGCTGCCCGGTAGGTCTTCTGTACATGGTGTTTCGGGGAGAGGATGTCGTGGGCAAACGCCCCGTCATCGGTCAGCAGGACAAAACCGGTGGTGTCGCTGTCCAGCCGTCCCGCGGGGAACAGTCCGTCCCGGGCGTACTCCTCCGGCACCAGGTCCAGGACCGTCGGGCGGTGCCGGTCCTCCGTGGCACTGAGGTACCCTTCCGGTTTGTTCAGCATCAGATAGAGGTGTTCTTCCCAGGTAAAAGGAATGCCGTCGAGAGACAACGCCTGGGTAGCGGGATCGACAGACGCTCCGGGGTCTGTGACGGGAACGCCGTCCACGCCGACTCTCCCCGACTTTATGAGAGCCCGCGCCTCCTTCCGGGTGAGCGTGCCCTGGGAGCTGATGGCCTTGTCGAGACGCATCCTTTCACCTGCCTTTCAAAAAAAGGAGCATTGCAGCACGCAATGCTCCTCCTGTTGTTCTCGTTCGTAAACTCAGTTGCGCTTCTGACCGGCGGTCACCGCGTTGTTGGTGTTCTTCACGGTGCGCTGCTGCTGGCCGCCCTCCAGGCTGGACTGGTTGATGTTCGCCTGCAGCTGGTGGACTTCGTTGAGGCTCTTGGCCACACGGTACTCGGTCTCGTTGACGAGGTTCGTGATGTAGGAGCCGACACTGGCCTTGAGGTCGACCGCCCATTTGTTGGCGGCTTCCATCTTGGTCTGCGCGGTGTAGTCCGCGTCCTGAATGGTGCGTTCCGCGTTCTTCTGCGCTTCCGCGCCGATCTCGGCAGCCTTCTGCTGGGCCTCGGCGATCATGGCGTCGGCCTGCGCTTTGGCTTCCGCGAGCATAGCGTCGACCTTTGCCTGCGTCTCCGCCACGAGTGTCGTGGTGGACTGCTCGGTCTCGGTCGTCAGCTGCGCGGCGGCAGTTTTGGCTTCAGAGAGATACTTCTCCGCTTCGGTATTCAGGGACTCGGCCGTGGTCTTCGCCTCTTTGACGATGTTCTCGCGGGCAATGAGACCGTCCGCCTGAGCGCGGGCTTCCTCGAGGATCTTCTGGGCGCCGGCATGGGCGTCTTTCAGTTCCTTCTCAGAGCTCTTGCTGGCCTTTTCCGTCAGTTCCTTGACGCGCATTTCGGCTGCGGTCAGGTACTCGCGGCTTCTGGCCTTCGCATCGTCGACGATGCGGTCCGCCTCCGTATTGGCGCGGTTGATGATCTCGCGGCGCTCGGTCGCAAGGATCTTGGCCTGTTTGATCTCTTCGGGAATATCAAGGCGCATGTCCTCGATGACAGTCTTAATGGCATCCGCGTCGACGCTGGTTTTCCCGGAGAAAGCGCTGCCTCGGCCACTTTCGAGGAGTTCTTCAATTTCGTCAAGATAATCTTCAATCTGTGCCATGATAGTTATTCCTTCCTTAATCGTTTTATGATGTCGTCTCCCACTGCTTCGGGAACAAAATCCGAAATGTCGCCACCCAGCTGTCCGATCTGTTTGACGAAGCTGGAACTCAGGAACATGTGGTTCGCCGAGCAGGGCAGGAAGACGGTTTCAAGACTTGGGTTGATGTGTTTGTTGGCGATGGACTGCTGGAACTCGTTTTCAAAGTCGGAGACGGCCCGAAGGCCTTTGACAATGATGTGGATGTCGTGGTTCTGCGCATAGTCCGCGAGGAGTCCGCCGTAGGTGTCCACGATGACGTTGGACAGGTGGCCTGTGCTCTTTTTGATGAGTTCGACCCGCTCCGGTTCCGTAAAGGTCATGGAGCCGACTTTCTGATAGTTGGTCATGACGACCACATAGACTTCGTCGAACAGACGGGAGGCGCGTTCAATGACGTCGAGATGCCCGTTGGTGACAGGGTCGAAACTGCCGGGGCAAATGGCTTTTTTCATGCTTCCTCCTTTTTCCGGTACAGAGTCAGTTTGATCTTTCCGTAACGGTAACTCTTTGCGGCCGAAAAGCTGCCGGCCTCTTCCGGAAGTTCTTCTTCCAGCGCGCTTTCGCAGACGATGATGCCGTAGTCGGACATGCGGTCCGAAAGCTTTGGCAGGACGTCGGCGATGAGCCCCTTCCCGTAGGGCGGGTCGAGGAACGCGAGGTCGAAGGTGTCACGGGACTTCAGAAGAAACGTGGATGCCTCTTCCTGCCGCACCGTGGCCATAGGAGCGAGTTTCGTGTGCTCGAGGTTCTTCTTGACCACCGCCACCGCCTTCGGACTGCGGTCCACAAAGGTGGCGTGGGCGGCGCCCCGGCTCAGCGCTTCGATGCCGAGCTGGCCGGAACCGGCAAACAGGTCCAGGACCCGTCGGCCTTCGATATCGAACTGGACAATGTTGAAGAGGGACTCTTTCACTTTGTCCGTCGTGGGGCGGACATCTTTGCCTTCCAGTGTGGAGAGCAGCATGCCCCGCGCCGTTCCGGTGATGACTCTCATGGAGCGACTCCTCCTATTAAATCAGTTTATTTTCTCATAAGGCTTCCCTATTTGTCAACTAATTATAATGAAGAACCTTCTTGATGTTGACCGCATCTGCGTGGGAAATGCCCGGGACCGCGGAGAGGTCCGCGAGATCGGCCCGGCGGATGGCGTCCAGCGTCTTGAATTCCTTCCAGAGGAGCTCGCTCTTCTTCGGCCCGATGCCGGGGATGTCGGTGAGGACACTCTTCCGGGCGCCTTTGCTGTGCTTCTGATGGTGATAGCCGATGGCGTAGCGGTGGACTTCATCCTGGATGCCGGTGACGAGGGCAAACACCTTGCGGGCCTGAGAGATGGCGATCTCTCCCCCGTCGGAGGTGATGGCTCTGGTCTTGTGCTTGGAGTCCTTGACCATGCCAAAGACCGGCACGTCCAGCTCGAACTGACGGAGCACGTTCTCCGCCGCGTGGACCTGCCCGAGGCCGCCGTCCATGAGGATGAGGTCCGGCAGGCGGGCAAAGCCCTTCGCGTCCTTCAGCGCCTCCTCCGGGTCTTTCCCTTCGGCCTCCGCCTTTTCCGTCAGTTCTTCCACTTCTTTGAAGTAGCGGGCGAACCGGCGGTTGAGCACTTCTTCCATGCTGCCGTAGTCGTCGCCGCCCACGGCCTCTTTGATCTTGAACTTCCGGTAGGAGTCCTTATAGGGCACGCCGTTGCGGAAGACGACCATGCCGCCGACCGCGTCGGCCCCGGCCGTGTGGGAGATATCGTAGGACTCGATGAACTCCGGCGGGCTCGCGAGCCCCAGCAGTTCGCCGAGTTCGATGACGGCGGTGTCAGCCTTGGACCGCTTGTGGGTCTGGGCCAGTTTCTCGTAGGCGTTGTTCTTGGACATCTGGGAGAGCTCCCGCTGGCGTCCTTTCTGGGGAACGACCAGTCTGACCTTTTTCCCCGCCTTGTCCGACAGCCACTCCTCGAGGAGTTCTGTGTCGGAGGCCTCGCCGTCCAGGATGATCCTGCCGGGGACGTCGTCGTTGACCGTATAATAGCGCTTCAGCATTTCCGCGCGGGTGTCCTCCAGCGAGTCCTCCATTTCGGTGAAGTAGTTCTCGCTGGCGGAGAGCCGGCCGTCGTTGATGCGCAGAACGTTGAAACAGATCTTGTCATCTTCCCGGGCCAGCGCGAACACGTCTTCGGTGTCCGACCCGGAGAAAACGACCTTCTGCCGTTCGGTGATACGGTTGATGGCGTTCAGGCGGTCCCGCATCTCGGCGGCCCGCTCGAACTCCAGCCGTTCGGCATACTCGTTCATACGCGCTTCCAGCACCTCGATGTACTCCTTCGTGCCGCCCCGCTTCACTTCCCCTTTCAGGAACTCGATGGCGTCTTCCAGCCGCTCGTTATAGTCCTCCAGAGAGATTTTCCCGCAGCAGGGCGCCATGCACTGCCCGATGTAGAACCGCAGGCACGGCCGCTGGTTCCTCCGGGGCTCGGAGAAGTTCCGGTTGCAGTCCGGAAGTTTGAAGATCTTGAGCGCCGCGTCCACGGACTCGTTGACGACGAAGCCGGACAGGTAGGGGCCGATGTACTTCGCGGTATCCTCCTGCTTCTGCTTGACGGACTGGATGCGCCGCCACTCCTCGTCGGTGATCTTCACATACCGGTACCCCTTGTCATCTTTGAGAAGGATGTTGTACTTCGGCATGTTCTGCTTGATGAGGCTGCACTCGAGGATGAGCGCCTCGAACTCGCTCCCGCAGAGGATGTAGTCGAAGTCTCTGACATTCTCCACCATGCGGCGCACTTTGGTGCTGTGGTTGTTCTGGGAGCCGAAGTACTGGCTGACCCGGTTCTTCAGGACCTTGGCCTTGCCGATATAGATGATCTCCCCCTTCGCGTTCTTCATGATGTAGACGCCGGGGTCCAGGGGCAGGCGCATCGCCTTTGCCCGCAGGGTCTCCATGCTGGGGTTGCTCATCGCACTTCACCTCCCTTTCTGTTCTATGGTTCCATTATAACAAAAAGCACACCGCCTGCGCAGTGTGCTCTGAACTTCTTTTTTGTTCGGATTATTCCGCGAAACCGGACTCCACAAGAGCCACAAGAGCGTCGACCGCTTCTTCTTCGTCGGAGCCGCCGGCCATGATCTTGATGTCGGTGCCGCCCATGATGCCAAGGGACAGAACGCCGAGCAGAGACTTGGCGTTGACGCGTCTTTCGTCCTTTTCGACCCAGATGGAAGATTTGAATTCGTTCGCCTTCTGAATAAAGAAAGTGGCGGGACGGGCATGCAGGCCGACCTGATTCTGAACTTTTACGCTTTTGACATACATAACTGATTCCTCACAAAAAGATATAAAAAATAGTTGTTTAACAAATTTCGTGAATATTATATGCATCTGGATACCCCTCGTCAATGAAAAAAATATGGAAAAGATGGGCGAGGGTCATATTTCGTGTGAGCGGACAAACTTAAATCTGTTTTCAGAATTCAGTTTGTGGAGTTTTCACAGTTTTTTTAGCCCCTTTTTGTACTATCACGACAGTTTCCGATCTCGAAAAAACCTGTATTTTGGGGTCGGTATTTTGGACACTACTAAATATAGAAAGGACCCCCTGGGCGATTTGCCCAAAGGGACCCGGTTCAGGACTTCCTGTCTCGCAGGATGTCCTGCTCTTCTGTTGTCAGTTCGCCGGCCTCTTCCGCCGCCTCCAAAAGGTCCGGTCGGCGTTCCAGTGTCCGCTCCACGGCCTGTTCCAGCCGCCAGCGGTCCACCCTGCCGTGGTCGCCCGAGAGCAGCACCTCCGGCACCTCCCGGTCGCGCCACTCCGGCGGACGGGTGTACTGGGGGTACTCGAGGAGATGGCCGTAGTGGCTCTCCTCCGTAAAGGCGTCTTCATTGGCAAGGACCCCGGGCAGCATGCGGGAGATGCTGTCCGCCAGCACCAGCGCCGGCAGCTCTCCGCCCGTCAGGACATAGTCGCCGATGGAGAGTTCCTCGTCGACGATCTCCTCGATGACCCGCTCGTCGACCCCTTCATAGTGGCCGCAGAGCAGGACGAGGTCATCCATCTGCGCGAGTTCCTTCACCCGCTCCTGCGTCAGGGTCTTCCCCTGCGGCGTCAGATAGATGAGATGGCAGTCCCGGTCGCCCCGGACCGCCTGATAGCAGTCATAGATGGGACCCGGCTGCATGACCATGCCGGTGCCGCCGCCGTACGGATAGTCGTCCACGCGGTTGTGCTTGTTGCCGGCGTAGTCGCGGATGTTCGTGCACCGGATGTCCACGAGGCCCGCGGCCCGCGCCCGGCCGATGATGCTCTCCGAGAGGAAGGCTTCGCACATGTCCGGGAACAGCGTCAGAATATCGATCCTCATCGCACGTCCTCCGCGGTGTCAAAAATGCCGGGGATGGGCCGCACCAGGGCGACCTCCTTCTCGATGTCCACCGAGACCACGATGCCGGGGATGTCCGGCATGAGGTATTCTTTCCCGTCCTTTTTGATTTCCCAGATGTTGTTGGCGCCCCGGTTATAGATGTCGGTCAGCGTGCCGTAGACGATGGTCTCATCGTCGGCATCCCGCACTTCGCAGCCGAGCATTTCAGCAATGAAGTGCCGCCCCTCGGGCAGCGTGTCCGCGATGTCCTCGCGTCTGACGTAAAGGACGCGGTTTTTCAGCCGGGCGGCCGTGTCTACATCGCCCACGCCCTGCAGGGTCAGGAGCACCAGATGTTTGTGGGGCCGCCAGCTGACGATGCGGTACGGCTCTCCCCCGTCCTTTTTCAGGAAGACGGTCTCGACGCAGTCGAACAGCTCCGGCGTGTCGCACCAGGGTTCGACGCGCAGTTCGCCCCGCACGCCGTGGGTGTTCTGGACTTTGCCCAGTTCCAGGTATTCCAGTTTCAAAGGGGCCCCTCCTTTCTTTCCAATGGACAAAAGGGTACCTGCCGGGTGGCAGATACCCCTTTTTCACTCGTATCAGTCGATCTCGACAGCGATGCGGGTCTCGGCACGGTTGGCCGCGGCTCTCATCACGGTACGGATGGCTTTCGCAATACGGCCCTGTTTGCCGATGACTCTGCCCATGTCGTCCGCCGCCACATGGAGATGGTATACGGTGACACCGTTCTCATTGGGCTCGTCGACGGTCACAGTCACACTGGCGGGGTCTTCCACGAGACCCTGGGCAATGCTCGTCAGTAATTCCTGCATGATGCGCCTCCGCTCACTTAATGGCGCCGGACTTCTTCAGGAGAGCCCGAACGGTATCGGTCGGCTGCGCGCCGTTTGCAAGCCACTGCTGAGCTTTCTCGTTATCGATGCGGATAACGGAAGGGCTCTTGGTGGGATCGTAGAAACCGATCTCTTCGATGAAACGGCCGTCACGCGGATAGCGGGAGTCGGCGACGACGACGCGGTAAGAGGGCTGTCTCTTGGCGCCCATTCTTCTGAGTCTGATTTTAACTGCCATGGTTTTTTCCTCCAATTATTTCCAGGTTACATGCCGAGCTTCGTAATATCGAGGTCCTTGAGGCCGTCCATATTTCCGTTTGCTGTCAGTCTCTGTAACTGTTTTCTGGCTTTTTTACTGTTCATCTGTTTGAACATCTTCTGCATCTGTTTGTACTGGGTCAGCAGGCGATTCACATCTTCCACTTTCTGACCGGCACCTGCGGCGATGCGCCGCTTGCGGGACGCGTCGAGGATCTCCGGCTTCTCCCGCTCCTGCGGCGTCATACTGAGGATGAGCGCCTGGATGCGGTCGAACTGGTGTTCGTCGATGTCCACGTCTTTCAGCTGGCCGCCGACGCCGGGGAGCATGCCCAGGACGTCTTTCAGCGGGCCGAGTTTGCGGACCTTCTGCAGGTTGTCGAGAAGGTCGTTCATGTCGAATTTGTTCTTGCGGAACTTCTTCTCCATGCGTTCGGCTTCCTCATCGGAATACTGCTGTTCCGCCCGTTCGATGAGCGAGAGCATATCGCCCATGCCCAGGATGCGGGAAGCCATGCGGTCCGGATGGAAATACTCGAGGTCTGCGAGTTTTTCGCCGGTACCGGAAAATTTGATGGGCTTTCCGGTGATGGCCCTTGCCGACAGCGCCGCACCGCCGCGGGTGTCGCCGTCGAGCTTGGTGAGGACGATGCCGTCGATGCCGACCTGCTCGTTGAACGAGGAGGCGACGTTGACCGCGTCCTGACCGGTCATGGAGTCCACGACCAGAAGGATCTCATGGGGGTGGACTGCCGACTTGATGTTCTGCAGCTCCTGCATGAGTTCTTCGTCCACATGGAGACGACCGGCCGTGTCGATGAACACGTAGTCGTACCCCTGATCTTTGGCAAGCTTGATGCCGTTCTGCGCGATGGTGACCGGGTCGCCCTGTCCCTCTTCGTAGACGGGGACGCCGGCGTTCTG
>CAJGDU010000001.1 GCA_904502175.1 Clostridiaceae bacterium | reverse complement strand
TACGATGTGCCGGAAAAAGGGGAACAGACCCCCATCCTTCTGGAACCCGAACAGCAGACGGCCTTCGACGGCCTGAAGTCCCGCTGGGCGGAAGGCGGCGGGGTGTCGCTCCTCTACGGCGTCACCGGCAGCGGAAAGACCTCCGTCTACCTGCGGCTCATCGACGATGTGCTGGCGGCGGGGAAGGGCATCATCGTCATGGTGCCGGAAATCTCCCTGACGCCCCAGACGCTGGACCTGTTCTGCCACCGCTACGGCGACACCGTCGCGGTCTTCCACAGCGGCCTCTCCGCCGGAGAACGGCTCGACGAGTGGAAGCGGGTGAAGGCAGGCGAGGCGAAAATCGTCGTCGGCACCCGGTCCGCGGTCTTTGCCCCGGTGCGGGACCTCGGCCTCGTCATCATGGACGAGGAACAGGAACACACCTATCAGTCCGACCGCAGTCCCCGGTACCACGCCCGGGACATCGCGAAGTACCGCTGCGCCAACCACAAAGCGCTGCTGGTGCTGGCGTCGGCCACCCCCAGTCTCACGACCTATGCCGCGGCCCAGAACGGCCGTTACGACCTCTTCACGCTGCGCTCCCGGTACGGAGACGCCACCCTGCCCGACGTGCTTCTCGTGGACCTCTGCAAAGAGCGGAGCCAGGGGAACAAGTCCTCCATCAGCCGTCCGCTCCTAGCGGAGATGAAGAAGGCGCTGGAGGAGGGCCGCCAGTCCATCCTGCTCATGAACCGGCGGGGGTATAACACCTATGTCGCCTGTGAGAGCTGCGGACACGTGGTCACTTGCCCGAACTGCAGCATCTCGCTGACCTACCACAACGCCAACCGCCGCCTCATGTGCCACTACTGCGGCTATTCCGTACCGTTTTCCCGGGTCTGTCCCTCCTGCGGCGAGGAGACGGTCCGCTACTCCGGCAGCGGGACGCAGAAGGTGGAAGAGGAGCTGGCGGAGCTTCTGCCGGGCGCGCGCATCCTCCGCATGGACGCCGATACCACCATGCAGAAGTTCGCGTATGACCGCAACTTGACCGCCTTCCGGGAAGGTGAATATGATATAATGGTGGGGACCCAGATGGTGGCCAAGGGACTGGACTTTGAGAACGTCACCCTGGTCGGGGTCCTGAATGCCGACAAAGAGCTCTACAACGACGATTACAAGAGCATGGAACGCACGTTCGACCTCATCACCCAGGTGGTCGGACGGGCCGGCAGAGGCCAGTTCCGCGGCAAAGCCATCATCCAGACCATGAACCCCGGGAACGAGGTCATCCGGTTCGCCCGGGAGCAGGACTACGAGTCCTTTTACTCCTATGAGATCGGCGTGCGCAAAGCCATGGTCTACCCGCCGTACTGCACCCTGGTCTCGGTGGGTTTCCGCAGTGTCCGGCAGGACCGCGTGGAAAATGCGGCCGCCACGTTCCTGGAGGCCCTCAAGGAGGCGCTCCGGGACGAGCGCAATGCCGACATCAAGCTCATCGCCCTCGGCCCCATGCCCGAACGGGTCGTCCGGGTCGGCGGCACCTACCGCTACCGCATCCTGCTGAAATGCCGGTTCACCGGCCGGTTCCGGGAACTGCTTTCGGAACAGCTGCAGGCATTCGGCAGAGACAAAGCATCCAATGGGATCACCACCGTTGTCGAAGTCGAGAACGGATAAATAGAAAGAAGAAAAGATATGGCAACGAGAAAAGTCGTGTTGAAAGAAGACCCCATCCTGCGGAAACAGAGCCGCGTCGTCAAAAAGTTCGACGAGCGCCTCTGGGAACTGCTCGATGACATGGTGGAAACCATGTACGCCGACGAGGGCGTGGGCCTTGCCGCGGTCCAGGTGGCTTCGCTGAAGCGGGCCGTCGTCGTGGACCTGCAGGACGGGGAAGGGGTCACCGAACTCATCAACCCCGTCATCACGAAGGAAGAGGGCATCCAGTACGATATCGAAGGATGTCTCTCCATTCCCGGCGAGTACTACGAGACCATCCGTCCGGAGAAGATCACCGTCGAATATGACGACCGCTACGGCGAGCACCATGAGGAAGAAGTCGAAGGCTTCCGCGCGGTCTGCTACTGCCACGAGATCGACCACACCAACGGCATCCTGTTCCTGGACCGGCTGAACCCGGACCCCCACGACAGGGAGGAACTGGAGGAAATGGCCAGAATACGGCGTGCCGAACGCCAGGAATCGAAAGGATGACACGCTGTTGAGAATCGTGTTCATGGGCACCCCGGACTTCGCGGTGTCCTCCCTCGAACGGCTCATCGCCGAAGGGCATGAGGTGGTCGGGGTGTTTACCCAGCCGGACAAACCGAAGGGGCGCAAACATGTCCTGACGGCGCCGCCGGTGAAAGAGTGCGCGCTGCTGCACGGCATTCCGGTCTATCAGCCGGAGTCCCTGAAAAACGGCGAAGCCATGCCCATTTTAGAGGAACTGCAGCCCGACCTCATCGTGGTCGCGGCCTACGGAATGCTTCTGAAGGGCGATGTGCTTCATTTCCCCAAATACGGCTGCATCAACGTCCACGCGTCCCTGCTCCCGAAGTACCGGGGCGCGGCCCCCATCAACCGCTGTATCCTGGAGGGAGAGACCGAGACCGGTGTCACCACCATGCAGATGGATGAGGGCCTCGACACGGGCGACATCCTGCTGTCCGAAACCCTCTCCATCGGAGAGAACGAGACGGCTGGGGAACTGTTCGACCGCCTTGCCGTCCTCGGCGGCACGGTCCTGCAGAAGACCCTCGTGGCGCTGGAGGCGGGCACGCTGACCGCAACACCTCAGGATGACGCGCTCAGCACCTATGCGGGACTCCTCTCCAAGGAGGACTCTCCGGTCGACTGGAACCGCCCTGCGCGAAAGGTCCATGACCACATTCGCGGTCTGTCTCCCTGGCCCTCCGCCACCGCGGAACGGGACGGGAAAGGTCTGAAACTCCATGCCTCCCGGCTGGCGCCGGAGCTCTCCGATGCCGACACCGGCTGTTCCGTTCCGGGACAGCTCTACGCGACGAAGGACAGTCTCTATGTCCGCTGTGGAGACGGGGCCTATGTCGAACTGCCGGAAGTGCAGCCCGTGGGTTCCAAAAAGATGGCCGCCGGCGCCTATCTGCTGGGCCATCCGATCCGGGAAGGGGACACGCTTTCCTGAACCGTTTTCTATAGGTATTTTTAAGCTTTTCCACCTATATTTAGCTTGGAAAAAGCCCATTCATTTAATAATAAAAAAGTAACGATCGAGAGGTGCATGTTATGTACGGTTATGAAGGTCTCGGCCAGCTGAGCCAGTACGGGTTCGGCTCCGCTTACACCTGGTCTTACATCCTGGTCCTTGCCTGCTTCTTCGCGGCGCTCATCGCCCAGTCCCGGGTGAAGTCCGTCTACGCGAAGTACGACGAGTTCCGGGCTTCCAAAGGGCTCACTGCGGAGCAGGCTGCCCAGAAAGTCCTGGATTATTACGGCATCACCAATGTCGCCATCCAGCACATCCCCGGACAGCTTTCGGACAACTACAACCCGAAAACCAATGTCATCAGTCTGTCGGACAGCACCTACGGACACTCCTCCATTGCCGCCATCGGCGTCGCCTGTCATGAGGCGGGCCACGCGGCCCAGCACGCCCAGGGCTACGTGCCCATCAAGGTGCGCAACGCCATCGTTCCGGTCTGCAACATCGGATCCGCAGCCGGCATCCCGCTGGCCCTCATCGGCATCTTTATGAACATCGCCGGCCTCGTCTACTTCGGCCTGCTGCTGTATGCCTTTGTGGCCCTCTTCCAGTTCGTCACCCTTCCGGTGGAACTGGATGCCAGCCACCGCGCCCTGAAGGTCATCGATGAGACGAAGATGCTGGAAGGCAACGAGTACACCGGCGCACGCAAGGTGCTCACCGCCGCCGCCATGACCTATGTGGTCGCCGTGGCCACGGCGCTTGCCAACCTCCTGCGCTTCATCGTCCTCTTCCTCGGGAACCGTCGGAGCAGCTGATATGGAAAACCCGAGACAACTGGCTTTCCAGACGCTCCGGGGTGTCCTGCGCGATCAGTCCTATTCCAACTTATCCATTGCCGGCGCCCTGCGGTCCAACGACCTGTCGGGCGCCGACAAGTCGTTCTATACGGGTCTCGTCTACGGTGTTCTGGAGCGGAAGGTGACGCTGGACTATGAGCTGTCCCTGTACCTCCGACAGCCGCTGCGCAAACTGGACCCGAAGGTCTATACGGCCCTTTTGCTGGGCGCGTTTCAGGTCCTGTTCCTCGACCGGGTCCCGGACCACGCGGCCATCAACGAGACGGTGAAACTCGTCAAAAAGAACGGCGCCGCCTATGGTGCCGGCCTCTGCAACGCGGTCCTGCGCAAGGTGTCGGAAAACGGCCTGCAACTGCCGGAACTCAGGGAAAGACCGGAGGAAGACGCCCGGTCTCTGAGCGACGAGCAGGCACTCTACTACAGCGTGAAATACGCGGTCCCGGTGCCGCTTCTGTCTCTCTGGACAGAGGCATACGGCCTGGAAAAAACGGAGGGCATCCTTGCCGACGCCCTTGGCCCGCGCCCGCTGACGGTCCGGGTCAACACCACGAAAACGACCGCGGGAGACCTCCTTGCCCGACTGGCGGAGGAAGGGGTCTCTGCGGAACCCCACGAGAAAGTCGAAAACGCCCTCGTTCTGAAGGAACCCGGCGATCTCGCCGAACTGCCCTCTTTCCGGGAGGGCCTGTTCCATGTTCAGGACGCCGCGTCGCAGCTCTGCTGTGAGAACCTCGATGCCCGGCCCGGGCAGGTGGTCCTCGACCTTTGCGCCGCCCCCGGCGGAAAGAGCTGTACGCTGGCGGAACACATGGAAAACAGCGGTGTCGTCAGGGCTTTCGACCTCCATGAGAACCGGGTGGAACTCATCCGGGAAAACGCCTCCCGTCTCGGCCTTTCCTGTGTGGAAGCAGCCGTCGGAGACGCCACAGTTTACGACCCGGAGATCGGTCCTGCGGACCGGGTCCTGGCCGACGTTCCCTGCGCCGGATTCGGCGACATCGGACGCAAACCGGAGATCCGTTTTCGGGACCCCGCGTTCGTTGACGATTTACCGCCCTTACAGTATAATATTTTAAATAATGCGGTAAGATATTTAAGGCCCGGAGGACGGCTGGTCTATTCGACCTGTTCCCTCAATCCGGCGGAGAACGAAGCGGTCGTGGAACGGTTCCTTTCCGACCATCCGGACTGCACGCTGCTCTTCCAGAAGACCTACTTTCCGCAGGAGTACCGGTGTGACGGTTTTTTCAACGCCGTCATCGAAAAGGCGGGGGAGACTTGAGCGAACGGAAAGACATCCGGTCCATGACCCTGCCGGAACTGACCGAAGACCTGGTTTCCTCCGGGCTTCCGAAGTTTCGGGCAAAACAGGTCTACGACTGGCTCCACAAAAAATATGTGGCGGAGTTCGACGAAATGACGAACCTCTCCAAAGACCTGCGGGAGACGCTCGCGGAACAGTATGTCATCTATGACGCGAAGGTCCTTCAGAAACGGGTCTCCGCCATCGACGGCACCGTCAAATATCTCTATGAACTGAACGACGGGAACACGGTGGAAACCGTGCTCATGAAATACAAGTACGGCTACTCCGTCTGTGTCTCTTCTCAGATCGGGTGCGATATGGGCTGCACGTTCTGCGCCTCCACCATCGGCGGCTGCGAGCGCGACCTGCGCCCCTCCGAGATCCTGGCTCAGGTCTATACGGCCCAGCGGGACATGGACATCAGGGTCTCCCATCTGGTCCTCATGGGCATGGGGGAACCCCTACTGAATTATGACAACGTCATGCGGTTCCTGGAACTTTTGACCTGCGAGGACGGTGTCAACCTCAGCATGCGGCACGTCTCGCTGTCCACCTGCGGCATCGTCCCGAGGCTCTACGACCTCATGGAGCTGCGGCCCCAGTTCACCCTGTCGGTCTCGCTCCACGCGCCCAACGACGACATCCGCCGGCGCATCATGCCGGTGGCGAAGCGGTGGGACATCGAGACCCTTCTGAAGGCCTGCCGGGACTACATCGCCGCCACCAACCGCCGCATTTCCTTCGAATACGCCATGATGAGCGGGGTCAACGACTCCGACGAGTGCGCCAGGGAGCTCGCCTCCCGGCTGAAAGGCATGCTGTGCCATGTCAACCTCATCCCGGCCAACGAAGTGCGGGAAAACGATTATGTACGAAGTTCTGACGAACGCCTGACCGCGTTCGCAAGCATACTGGAGCGCAGCGGCATCACGACCACTGTGCGCCGGACCCTGGGCCCCGACATCGAGGCCTCCTGCGGCCAGCTCCGCAGAAACCACGCAAAGGAGATGACAGAGAAATGAGGATCATCGCAAGGACAGACCCCGGAAAAGTGCGGTCGTCCAACCAGGACTCTTACGCCGCGGGCGAATTCCGCAACGGCGTGGCCTGGGCTGTCGTCTGCGACGGCATGGGCGGCAGCGTCGGCGGCAACGTCGCCAGTTCCACCGCGGTCCGATCCATCTCTGAGCGGATCACCACCGCCTACCGGGAGAACATGAGTTCTTCCTCCATCCGGAACCTGCTGGTGACCGCCATTACCAATGCCAACTACGAGATCTACGATATGACCATCGCCAACCCGGAACTGGCCGGCATGGGGACCACGGTCGTGGCCGCCATCATGGATGAGGAAAACATCTATGTGGCCCACGCCGGAGACAGCCGTGCCTACGTGGTCGGGAAACAGACCATCCGCCAGCTGACCCGGGACCATTCGGTCGTTCAGAAGATGGTCGAGAACGGAGAGATCACCGAGGAGGAGGCGCTCCGGCACCCCAGCAAGAACCTCATCACCAGAGCCCTCGGCGTCGATGAGAACCTCCGGGTCGATTTCACAGAGGAGCCGTGCGGGGAAAAATGCATGCTGCTCATCTGTACGGACGGGCTCACGAACTATGTGAGCGATGAAGACATCCACAAAGCGATCCTGGAAGGCCGTCATACCGACTTCGCGAGCGCCCTCGTGGACCTCGCGAACGAGCACGGTGGCGGAGACAACATCACGGTCGTAGCCGTGGAGGGGTGAGAAAATGGATAATTATGTCGGCAAGCGGCTCGACGGCCGCTATGAGATCCGCGAGATCGTCGGTGTCGGCGGCATGGCCGTGGTCTACAAGGCCTATGACAACATCGATGACCGCCTGGTCTCCATCAAAGTCCTGAAGGACGAGTTCCTCGCCAACGAGGAGTTCCGCAGGCGCTTCAAAAATGAATCGAAAGCCATCGCGGTGCTTTCCCACCCGAACATCGTCAAAGTCTACGATGTCTCTCTGGGCGATAAACTCCAGTACATCGTCATGGAGTATGTGGAAGGCATCACGCTGAAAGAATATATCGAGAAGCAGGGCGTCATCCCCTGGAAGGAAGCGGTCCACTTCACGACCCAGATCCTCCGGGCGCTCCAGCATGCCCATGACAAGGGCATCGTCCACCGGGACATCAAGCCCCAGAACATCCTGCTTCTGGAAAACGGCACCATCAAAGTCACCGATTTCGGCATTGCCCGTTTCTCCCGCGGAGAGACCCGCACCATGACCGAGGCCGCCATCGGGTCGGTCCACTACATCTCGCCGGAGCAGGCGAGGGGAGAGACCACCGATGACAAGGCGGACATCTACTCCGTCGGCGTGGTCCTCTATGAGATGATCACCGGCCGTCTGCCCTTCGAGGCGGACAGCGCGGTGTCCGTCGCCATCATGCAGGTGCAGAACGAGGCCACTCCGCCCCGGGAGATCAATCCCCAAATACCCATCGGTCTGGAGCAGATCACCCTCCACGCCATGGAAAAGGGGACCGGCAGCCGCTATCAGTCCGCAGCCGAAATGCTGCTGGACCTCGATGAGCTGAAACGCAATCCCTCCATCAAATTCGACTACACCTACTTTGTCGATAAAGAGCCCACCAAGTTCATCAACCGTGAGTCCGTCACCGGCGGCATGTACGGCGCCGGCGCCCCGGACGTGAGCGGCGGCCGCGGGGCTTCCTCCGGAGCCAACCCCATCCTGCCGGAACAGCGCCGGAAGAGCAACGTGCGCCGCAATGTCGGCATCGGCATCGCCCTCGGCCTGGTGGCCGCCATCGTCGCGGTGCTGGTGTTCCTGCGGCTTTTCACCGATGTTCTCGGCGGCGATTCGCTGACCGTTCCGAACTTCGTCGGCAAGATCTACGCCGAGGAAATCGACGGCAACGAGCGCTATGACGATTTCGAGTTCGATCTCAACTACGTCTCTTCCACCACCGCGGCGGAAGGCGAAGTCATCAAGCAGGACCCGGCCTCCGGCACTGAGGTCCGCAAGGGCACGACCATCAAACTCGAAGTGGTGTCCAAGGGCACCGTGGTCGAGGTCCCGAAGATCTACGGCAAGACCCTGCTGGAAGCCAGCGAGATCCTGCAGACCGAAGGGTTCACCAACCTGAAGGCAGAGACCCAGTTCTCGGCGACCGCCACCCCGGGCACCGTCATCCGTTCCGACCCCGAACAGGGCACGGAAGCGGACACCTCGGAGACCATCCTGCTGGTGGTGGCCACCGACGAGAGCTCCGAAAAGGTCAGTGTCCCCAACGTCATCGGCATGAACTACTACACCGATAAGGCGTCCGTGGAACAGTTCTTCACGGGACAGGGCCTGAAGGTCGGCAGCGTTACGGAAGCCGATTCCTCCGAGGCCAAGGGCACCATCATCGACCAGAGCATCAAGAACGGCATCAAGGCGAACAAGGGCACGAGCATCGACCTCACCGTCAGCTCGGGTTCCCAGGCCAAGAAGACCGGACGTGTGACGGTCACCCTGCCGAACATCAATGAGACCAAGACCATCCGGGTCTATGTGGCCAACGAACTCCAGAAGAGCGCGGAAGTGCTCTGCAACGGCGGTTCCTATGCCACGGAGATCTCCGGCACCGGTTCCCAGGTCCCCATCGATATCTATATCGGCGAAACCAAGATCTATGACGCCAAGGCGGACTTCACCCGCAGTTCGGTGCCGCTGACGAGCGTCAACACCTATCCGTATTCCGAATCGACGACCGGCTCGGGCAGCGGTTTCATCCTGCCCTGGTGACTGTATGACAGAGTATAACGGAACTATCCTGAAAGGGATCGGCGGCTTCTATTACGTAGAGGCCGCCGACGGAGTTTTCGAATGCCGGGCGAGAGGGTCTTTCCGCAACGAGGGAGTCACTCCGCTGGTGGGCGATAAAGTCCGCATCCGTGTCGAGGATGGGGAACACGAGAACACCATCGAGGAGATCTTCCCGCGGCGCAACGAGCTCCGCCGGCCGCCGGTCGCCAACATCGACCGCATCATCATCGTCGTGGCCAGTATCGAGCCCCGGCCCAATCCGCTGGTCATCGACCGCCTGACGGCCATCGCGGTCCGCAAGGAGATCGAACCGGTCATCGTGCTCAACAAAGCCGACCTCTCCAGTGTGGAGGAACTGCGGGAAACTTACGAGAAGACCCCGTTCCCGGTCGTCGTGACGAACGGCCTGACCGGAGAGGGCACCGGAGAACTGCGGGCCCTGCTCAAGGACCACACCTGCGCTTTCACCGGCAACTCCGGCGTCGGGAAGTCCACGCTGCTCAACGCGCTGGACCCCACGCTCGACCTTGCCACCGCGGAAATATCCCGGAAGCTCGGCCGCGGGAAGCATACCACCCGCGAGTGCACTCTCATGAAGGTCGCCGGCGGCTATGTCGTCGACACCCCGGGCTTCGCCTCGCTGGAGTTTTCCCGCGAGGAACTGGTCCTGAAAGAGGACCTCGAAGACTGTTTCCCGGAGTTCGAGCCGTACATCGCCTCCTGTCGATTCCACCCCTCCTGCGCCCATATGAACGACAAGGGGTGCGCCGTGACAGCGGCGGTGGAAGCGGGGAAGATCAGCGCGTCCCGCTACCGTTCCTACCGGGCCATGTATGAGGAAGTGAAAGATCTTTCCGCCTGGCAGCTGAAATCGACAAAATAACTTGTACTCAATTGATTTTTGCGATATAATCATTCGTTGAACTTACGCTTTCTGATGTGTTAAGAAAGAGGTACTGTTGTGAAAAAACGGAAACGGGGCAAAGGCTCCGCGAAGGTTCCCGGCTTCGGCGTCGTCGTTTTCCCGGACGGCACCGAGATCCGGCCCGAGGACTGGCACCGTCCCGGAGCGGTGCAGCCCCACGAACCGAAGACAGACCTCGACGAGACCGACGACCTCTACAGTTCTGAAGACATCCTTCAGAAGTACGGCAAATATCTCGATGAAGAGGGGGTCCCGCTGAGGGGCATCAACCCGAACCCGAAGTACTATGTCGTGCCGAAGGAGACGGAGCGGCCGCCGAAAAAAGCCGGCGTCCGGAAAGTGGAAAAGTCGAAGAAAGTCACCATCCGGAAGAAAAAGCCGGCAAAAACCGTGACCGTCAGAAAGAAATCTTCGGGAACAACCAGAAACTAACAGTCGGAGGACGAACGATATGACCTCAAAGAACCTTGCCGCGGTCCTGGACCTTGCCACCAAGAGCCTGGCCGCGGTCACGACAGAATTACGTGTCGAGATGAAAGATGTGCCGAAGTCCGCGGACCTGCTCATCCTGCGCAACCTCTGCATGACCATGGAGGGCGTGAACACGGATGAGGCGGTGCTCGGCAGCGCCATCGAAGAGACCCTCGACGTCAAGCGGACCCTGCTCGCCGATGTCACGGCGCCCCGGGTCCTGCCCGTCGACTCTCTCTGGGACCCCGCGGGCCCCGAGGAGTATGAGGCAAAACTGGCCGAAGTGGCGGAAAAGGAGAATGAGAACGCGGACGCGCAGAGCCTCCGCCGCATCGTTCTGTCCGGACTGAAGGGCATTGCGTCCTTTGCCTACAACGCCTATCAGATCGGCTATGAGGATGAGGGCATCGATCCGTTCCTGCAGCGCGTCCTCCAGCGGACTCTGAAGTTCACCCTCAGCGTTGGCCTTCTGTTCAACCTGTCCATGGAAGTCGGCGGGTTCGGCTACCGTTCCATGGGCCTTCTGGACAACGCCCGCATCGAGCGGTACGGTTCTCCGAAAATCACCAATATCGAGCTGGGTGTCCGGAAAAACCCCGGCATCCTGGTCTGCGGCAACGACATCCGCGCCCTGGAGTGTCTGCTCGCCCAGGCGAAAGACACCGGCGTCGATGTCTACACCCACGACGACCTCATGTCTGCCCACTGCTATCCGGAGCTCACCGGCATCGACCACTTTGCCGGCAACTACGGCGGCTCGCTGAACGCGCAGACAGAAGACTTCACGAAATTCAACGGCCCCATCGTCATCACCGGCGGAAAACTCCTTCCCCCGGAAGAGGCGTACAGGAATCGCATCTATACCACCGGCTTCGCCGGCGCCGCCGGCGTCCCGCATCTGGAGACGGACGGCGACAACGTCACGGACTTCTCCGCGGTCATCGAGCAGGCCAAGACCTGCGCTCCGCCCGAGGAACTCCGCCGCGGCGAAATCGTCACCGGCTTCGGCCATGAACAGCTCTATGCCATGAGCGAGATGATCACCGGTGCCATCGAAGACAACTCCATCGGCAAGATCGTCACCGTCATCGGCACCGACGGGGCAGAGGAGGAGCGCGCTTACGTGAGCGAACTCATCGCCGCTCTGCCGAAGAACTCCACCGTCATGACGGCAGGCCCGGTCAAGTACCGGTTCAACGACCAGTACCTCGGCACCCTGCGCGGCATGCCCCGGACCATGGACATCGGCGACCTGTCCGATACCTACTCCTTCTGCATGATGGCGCTGAAGCTCCAGGCCGACCTCAACAAATACGACATCAACGGCGTCCCCATTTCCTATGTGGTCTCCCTGGGCGACGAAGCGGCCATGACCGCGCTGCTCACCCTCATCTATATCGGCGCCAAGAACCTCGTCGTCGTGCCGTCCTTCCCGGACTACATGACCGAGAGCATCGTCGGCGTCTTCGAGAAGAACTTCGGGCTACGGACGGCGAAGACCGCGGCGGAAGACGTGGAGGCCTTCTTCGCGAAGAAGCCCGTCAACGCGGACGGTCCCATCGACCCGAGCATGCTCATCATCGATATCATCGAGAAATATCCCGATGCCGCTCAGGTCCTCATGAACTGCGGCATGAGCTGCGTCACCTGCGGCGCCGCCCTCTACGAGTCCCTGTCCGAGGCCTGCATGGTCCACGGCCTGGACCCGGAGGACGTCAAGGAAGTCCTCGACCACGAATTGGGACTTGTCGAAGACTGAAGAATCGTGTAAAATAAGTCTGTTAACAAAACAGACATAATTTCCTGACACACAGACACGTTTTTGGATCTCAAAGGAGAGAGAGTTCGAATGAAAAAGACCATGAAGCGGCTCATCGCGGCACTGGTGGCAGTCTTTACGCTGACCGCCGTGCTCAGCATGTCTTCGTTTGCCGCCACCCGGTCCAATGTGAAGCGGTATCCCGTTTACACGGTGCTGGGCGACAGCGTGGCAGCCGGCTATTCCCATCCCGGCTACGACATGAACCACAATTACAACCGGATCGAGTGGGATCTGGTCCCGAACACCTATCCCGACATCGTCGGGAAGGCGGTCAAGGCGGATACCGTCCATCAGCTGGCCCACAGCGGTTATCGTTCCACGGACCTGCGCGCGCTCCTCTACAATGACTATGACGGAGACGGCATGAGCCCGCTGCGTCTGCCGTCCTACAACGACGACATGCGCCATCTGAACGTCAACCAGCTCAACGTGCTGCGGAACGCGTTCCAGCAGGATATCCGCGAGTCTCAGCTCATTACGCTGAACATCGGCATCAACGACGCCACCCAGCCGCTGCTCATCGCCGTGGAGACGGTCCAGAGAGACCTCGGTATCCTCGGGGCAGAGGCACTTGCGTTCCTGAACCCGTTCACTCTGCTGCAGGAGACCCTGAACAACATGGCGCTCCTCGGCACGGACGTCCAGTTCTACATGGCCCTCGCGCAGGCGGAACTGACGGCCACCCGCATGTTTCCGCAGAACTTCGACGCCATCGTCACGCGCATCCATGAGCTGAACCCGAGTGCGAAGCTCGTCGTGGTCGGTCTCTACAACGCTTCTGAAAACGAGACCCTCCCGCAGGGCGGTTTCGGCATCCCCATCGGCGATGTGCTCGGCAGCATGTATGCCCAGTTCAACGACTACATGCAGAACGGTTCGCCCTATGCCGGCACCTATTACACCTATGTGGACGTCTGGGGCATCAGTTCCCATATGAACGACCCGTCGTCTCCCATCTACCGTGCCGACAGCCATCCGACCCTGACCGGTCACGGTCAGATCGCCGACAAGATCCTCAAGGTCCTGCCGAAGAAAAAATGATCAAAACAAAAAGGCCTTCCCGGCGGGGAAGGTCTTTTTTTATAAATATTTCTGGTACGCGTCGACGGCGAGGGTGTCGCAGCGCTCGTTCTCCGGGTGTCCGGCATGGCCCCGGACCCAGACGATGTCGACCTCGTGTTTGTCGAGCTCTGTGAGGAGTTCGTCCCAGAGGTCGGGGTTGAGGGCAGGCTTTTTGTCTTTTTTCTTCCAGCCGTTGGCCTTCCAGGAGGCCGCCCAGCCCTTCGTGATGCCGTTGACGAAATACTGGGAGTCGGAGTAGATGGTGAGCCTGCAGGGCTTTTTGAGGGCCTTCAGGCCCACGAGAACGGCCGTCAGCTCCATGCGGTTGTTGGTGGTCTCCGGTTCGCCGCCGGAGAGTTCCTTTTCCACTGTGCCGTAGCGGAGGATGGCACCGTAGCCGCCGGGGCCGGGGTTGCCGGAACAGGCGCCGTCGGTGAACAGCTCCACGCGGGGTAGATCGCCCATAGTCTTTCCGCTCCTTTCTTATTTAACTCTTAATATAGTAACACTTGTTAGCTGAGAAAAAAAGTGTATAATTATTCTGAGAAAGTTTGACATTTGCGCAAAACCCATATATTATTATAAATCTTTAAGCAGACAGAAAAGCCGTGTGCCCGGCTCAATGACACGGCTGTTTTCGATACATCGCAAAAACCCAACGTAAAAGGAGCATCTATGTCCAACAATAAACGAAATACCGGAAGACCCAATAAAAGGCGTTCGAACGCCGGGTCGAAAAAGGCGAAGGCCAAGACCTTCCAGATCCCGCTGAAAGTCTCCTTCCTCGGCGGCCTCAACGAGATCGGCAAGAACATGACCCTGTTCGAGTATGACGGCGATATGGTCATCCTCGACGTCGGTCTGGCTTTCCCGGAACCCGAAATGCTCGGCGTCGACATCGTCATTCCCGACTTCACCTATGTGGAGCGCAACAAAGACAAGATAAAAGGCATCCTCATCACGCACGGACACGAGGACCACATCGGCGGCCTCGCGTACCTTCTGAAACTGATGAACAAGCCGGTCTACGGCACGCCGCTGACCATCGGCCTCATCAAGGGCAAGCTGGAGGAGCACGGACTTCTGCAGCAGGCGGAACTCCACGAGATCGAGGCGGGCGACCGCTTCCAGCTCGGCAAGTTCGACATCGAGGCCATCCACGTCAACCACTCCATTCCCGACGCGCTGGCCTTCGCCCTCACCACCGAAGTGGGCACGGTCATCCATTCCGGCGACCTCAAGATCGACACGACCCCGGTCGACGGCCGCATGATCGACCTTGCACGGTTCGCGGAACTCGGGGAGGAAGGGGTCCTCTGCTATCTGGCAGACTCCACCAACGCCGTCAAACCCGGCTACTCCGCCAGCGAATCCTCGGTCGGCGACAGCTTCGACCGTCTGTTCAAAGATGCGGGAGACCGCCGCATCATCGTCGCCACCTTCGCGTCCAACATCCACCGGGTGCAGCAGGTGGTCAATCAGGCCGTTGCCGCGGGAAGAAAAGTCGCCCTGTCCGGCCGCAGCATGGAACACGTCATGGCGGTGGGCCAGGAACTCGGCTACCTCGACGTGCCGGAAGGCCTCATCATCCCGCTCGACCAGATTTCCCGCTATAACGACGACCAGCTGGTCCTCATCACCACCGGCAGCCAGGGCGAGCCCATGTCCGCTTTGTCCCGCATGGCGTTCTCGGATCACCGCAAGGTCCAGGTCACGCCCAACGACTACGTCATCATCTCCGCCACCGCCATCCCCGGCAACGAGAAGATGGTGGGCCGCGTCGTCGACGAGCTCCTGAAGCTCGGGGCGGAAGTGGTCTACGAGCGCATGTACGATATCCATGTCTCGGGCCACGCCAACCAGGAAGAACTCAAGATCATGCTCGGGCTCATCAAGCCCACTTACTTCCTTCCGGTCCACGGAGAGCAGAAGCATCTTCAGAGACACAAGGAACTGGCGGAGCGCATGGGCATCCCGTCTGAGAATATCATCATCACCGACATCGGCCGTACGGTCGAGATCTCTGACGACGGCATGCGCGTCGCGGGCACGGTCCCGGCGGGCAGAGTCTTCGTCGACGGCATCGGGGTCGGCGACGTCGGCAACGTGGTCATGCGCGACCGCAAACGTCTGGCGGAGGACGGCATCATCACCATCGTCGTCGCCATGGACAATGTGTCCGGAGAAGTCGTCTCCGGTCCCGACATCATCACCCGCGGCTTCGTCTACGTCCGGGAGTCCGAGGACCTCATCCAGACTTCTCAGGAGACAGCCATGTGGGCCATCGAGAACTGTCTCAACAACGACATCCGCGACTGGTCCACCATCAAACAGCGTATTCGGGACGAAGTCTCCCACGTCGTCTACGAAGAGACCAAACGCAGTCCCATGATCCTGCCCATCATTATGGAGGTATGATCCTTTGATCTCAACTCTTTTGGCGGTCCTCATCGTTCTGGCCGCAGCGGCGTCCACCGTGGTGCTCTACCATTTCCAGACAATGGCGGGCATCATCCAGCTGGTGGTCTTCGTCGTCCTCATCATCCTTTATTTCATCTACTGGTTCTCCAAGAAGCGGTACAACGCCTCTGTCGTCCGTTCGGCGGAGAAGTACTTCGCGTCCCACGGGGGCACGGAGAGCTATCCCATTCCCGTCGCCGTCGTCGGCAAGAACGGGAACATCGTCTGGTACAACGACCTCTTCCGGGTCAGCATGATGGGCAACAACCTCATCACCTCCGGCAAGATCTCCGAGTTCCTGGGCGATACACCGTTCCAGGACGTGTGCCACATGTCGAACGGCCTGGACCTGGAGTTCGGCGGCCGGATGTATACGGTCTATGCCGGAGAGATGGATGAAAAGAACGAGTCCTCCTGCTTCTTTTTCTTCGACAACACGGAACTGAAGCGGGACGCGGGCGAATACCGCCAGTCCAAACCCTGTGTCATCTACATGCGTCTCGACAACCAGGAAGACGTCTTCCGTCACTACAAGAGCAGTGAGTGTGAAGCCATTTCCTCCGGTCTCGAGAACATCTTTGAGACCTGGGCCGCCGGCTACCCCTGTATCATGAAGAAGCTGAGCTCCGACCGCTACTATGTCATCATGGAAGAGCGGGGCCTCGCGGACATCATGGAAGGGAAGTTCGACATCCTGAAAAAGGTCCGGGAGTATAAATTCGGCGAAAGCGTCGTCGAGATGACGGTCTCCATCGGCGCCGGCCGCGGCCGCTCTCTGCCGGAGAGCGACAGCTACGCCATGGCGGCTCTGGAGATGTCCCAGTCCCGTGGCGGCGACCAGGCCACGGTCAACACCGACGGGAACCTCGAGTTCTTCGGCGGTCTCGTGGGCAGGACCACCACGTCGAGCCGGGTCAAGGCCCGCATCATGGCCAACAACCTGGCCGACCAGATCCGCCGGGCGGACATGGTCTTCGTCACCGGCCACCGGTTCTCCGACCTCGACTCCATCGGCTCCTGCATCGGTGTCACCGAGTTCGCGCGCATCGTCGGCCGTCCGGCCTTCGTGCTGGTGAATCGCCAGAAGAGCCTTGCGCCGTCCCTCATCGAACACTATGTGGACAAGACGGGCAACGACATCTTCCTCAATGAGAAGGGCGCCGAGTCCCTCATGCGGGGCAAGCGCTGTCTCCTGGTGGTGTGCGACACCCACCGTCCCAACTCTCTTGAATATCCGGAGCTCATGGAGAAGTTCGACGCCGTGGCCATCATCGACCACCACCGCCGGACCACCAACATCATCGAGGGCGCCGACCTCTATTACACGGAGCCCAACGCCTCCTCGGCCTGCGAACTCGTCACCGAGCTCCTCGAATACATGCCCGACCAGGCGGCCATCCATCCGGCCAGCGCCAACGCGCTGCTCTCGGGCATCATGCTCGACACCCGGAACTTCGTCCTCGGCACCGGCGTGCGGACCTTCGAGGCCGCGGCCTGGCTGAAAGGGGAAGGGGCGGACACCGTCATGGTCAAGCAGCTGTTCTCGAACTCCATCGACAGCTACAAGGCCAAGGCCAAGATCCTCAGTACGGCATCGCAGTATAAAAGCTGCGCGCTCGCCATCTCCACGGAGCTCTATCCGGACATGCGCATCATCGCGTCCCAGGTGGCCGATGAACTGCTCAGTGTCACCGGCGTCAAGTCCTCCTTCGTCCTCTTTGAGGAAGACGGCAAAGTGTCCGTCTCCGGCCGGTCCCTCGGCGACATGAACGTCCAGTGGATCCTCGAACAGCTGGGCGGCGGCGGCCACTTCACCATGGCGGCGGCACAGCTGGAGGACATCCATATGCCGGAGGCCGTGGAACAACTGAAGGCGGCCATCGACGAATATGTGGAAATGCAATAACTTGAAATACAGAAGGGGTACCCAATGAAAGTCATACTGAAAGCAGATGTGAAAGGCCTCGGGAAGAAAGGCGACATGGTCAATGCCTCGGACGGCTACGCCCGCAACTTCCTTTTGCCGAAGAATCTGGCGGCGCCGGCCGACGCGCAGAACGTCACGGAAATGAAGAATGCGGCTGCGAGCAAGCAGTTCAAATATGACACGGAGAAAGCGGAGGCGCAGGCCAATGCCGACCGCCTGGAGGGGCAGGTCCTCACCTTTACCGCGAAAGCCGGGACCGGCGGGAACATGTTCGGTTCCATCACCTCCAAGGATATCGCGCAGAAGATCCGCACCGACTACAGCATCGGCGTGGACAAGAGAAAGATCACGGTCGAGGACATCAAGGCCTTTGGCACCTACAATGCCACGGTCAAGCTGTTCCAGGGCGTGGAAGCCACAGTCAAAGTACAGGTAACGGAGGCATAATATGGCCGAACCTTTTATTCCGGAAGGCATGAACCTGCCTTACAGCCTTGAGGCCGAGCGGGCCGTTCTGGCCTGTCTGCTGATGGACCCGGAGTGCCTTGACCGCCTCCAGTCCACCGGTTTCCGGACAGAACTGTTTTATCGTCCGGAGCACAAGGCCATCTACAACGCCATGCTCGCCCTCGACGCCCGCGGCGCCGTGGTGGAGCCTCTGGCGGTCATCACAGAGCTCCAGGATTCGAGCCAGTTCGGCGACCCCGCCGCGGCCCGTCAGTACATCCGGGAGCTGGCCGACCTTCTGCCCTCCACTCAGAACGCGGAGGCCTACGCGAAGGTCGTGGGGGACAAGTTCCTGAAGCGTTCCCTCATCGACACGGCCAATGAGATCCTTGACGAAGCCAGGGATGACTCGGAAGAGGCGAACATCATCCTGGACTCCGCCGAGCAGAAGATCTATAACATCCGTCAGGGCAAGAACACCGGCAACGCCAGCCGTTTCGGCGACATCCTGATCGACAAGGTCGTCACCCATCTGGCGAACCTGTCCGGCCCGGAACGGGAGAAATATCTCGGAACGCCCTCCGGCTGGAGAGACCTCGACAACATGATCTCCGGTCTGAACCGTTCCGACCTCATCATCGTCGGCGCCCGCCCCGCCATGGGTAAGACCAGTTTTGCCCTGAACCTCGCCGCCAACGTGGCGAAGAAGGGCCACAAGGTCCTGTTCTTCTCGCTGGAAATGACGAAGGAACAGCTGGCGGAGCGCGTCATCTCCATGGAGGCCCGCATCCAGGGCAACAAGATGAGGAACGGCCGCCTGTCCCCGCAGGACTGGACGAACTTCTCCACCGCGGCCGGCGCCCTGCATGAGATCCCCCTCTATTTCGACGATACGTCCAACATCACGGTCAACGAGATGAAGTCCCGTATCCGCCGCATGAAGGACGTCGACGTGGTCCTCATCGACTACCTGCAGCTCATGCAGTCCGGCACCCGTGTGGAGTCCCGCGTCCAGGAGGTCTCTCAGATCACCCGGAACCTCAAGCTTCTCGCGAAGGACCTGGAGGTCCCGGTCATCGTCCTCTGCCAGCTCTCCCGTAACACGGAGGCCCGCGGCAAGGCCCACCGGCCCCAGCTCGCCGACCTCAGAGAGTCCGGCTCCATCGAGCAGGACGCCGATATCGTCCTCATGCTCTATCGGGAGGACTACTACCAGCAGGATCCCGGCGAAGAGGAGAACATGGACCGCAACGACATCAATACGGTCGAGATCATCGTCGCCAAGAACCGCCACGGCCCGGTCGGCAGCATCGACCTTGCCTGGAACTCCGAGTACACGCTTTTCACCACCATCGAAAAGAGATCGGAAAACGAATTCTAACCTATCATTTTTTACGGACAGGAGGGAGCAGCCCATGGCCTACAGCACCCTTCTGTCCGCTGTTACGAATACCCTGAAGCGTTACGAGATGCTCCCCGAAAACGCCGCCGTCCTGGTGGGCTTTTCCGGCGGAGCCGATTCCGTGACGCTTCTTTCCGTTCTGGACACCCTGTCTTCCGGCGCGGGCGATGTGCCCCCGTTCTCCCTCTATGCCGTACATGTGAACCACAGCATCCGGGGAGAGGAGGCCGACCGGGACGAAGCCTTCTGCGAGCAGTTCTGTGAGGCCCGCAACATTCCCCTCTATGTCCGGAAGGTCGACGTGCCGTCGCTGGCGCGCCGCACCGGAGAGTCCGAGGAGACTTGCGGACGCAGGGTCCGCTATGAAGTCTTCGAGGAACTGGTCGACCTTTTGTGCGAAGACGGGTTCGCGTGGGACGAGGTGCGCATCGCCACCGCGCACACGGCCTCCGACAACGCGGAGACCATGCTGTTCCACCTGGCCCGGGGCACCGGCCTCAGCGGCCTGACCGGCATCCCGCCGGTGCGGAAGAACATCATTCGGCCCCTCATCACCTGCACCCGTGAAGAGGTCGAGGCGTACTGCGGGGAAGCGGGACTGACCTTCGTGAAGGACAGCACCAACACCGACCGGACCCTGTCCCGGAACCGCATCCGTTACGAGTCCCTGACGGCGCTGAAGGCCGTCAACGAGGCCGCGGTGTCCAACATGGCCCGCACGGCGGAGACCCTCCGCCGGGACGCGGACTATTTCGACCGGCAGACGAAGCGCCTGTTGCAGACCGCCCTGTGCGAGCCGGACGCTTACGACACGACGGTGCTGAACGCCGCCGAAGACGCGGTCCTGGTCCGGGCCCTCGGCGACTGCATCACCGCCTTTGCCGGCATCCAGGCCGAACAGCGCCATGTGGAGACGGTCCTCGCATGGCTGCGGGAGGGCGCCAAGTTCAAACAGCTCCAGGTCCCTGGCGGCGCCTATGTGACTCTGGCCGGGGAGCGGATGCTGCTCCACTGGCCGAAAGAACCGCCGGTGGAAGCGCCCCGCGCGTTCCGTCAGGTCGAGGCGGAAGACGGAGAAGTGAGGTTCTTCTCCGGAGAGCCGTCGCCGCTCATGGTACGGCTCAGAAAGGTCGAAAAGAACGATGCGGATTTCAGGGCTCTGCTATTGGAAAAACCGCTTGATTATGATAAAATAGACTTCAATTTTGAAGTCCGCACCCGGGCGCCGGGCGATGTGTTCGCGCCGCAGGGACGCGGCATTCGAAAGAAATTGAAAACCCTGTACCAGGAGGAAGGCGTTCCCGTCGAAGAGCGGAACGACCGCGTCATCCTGGAGCAGGAGGGGCAGATCGCCTGGCTGGAAGGCTTTGGCGCCGCCGAGGGGTTTGCCGCAAGCGAGGATTCGACCACGCTGTGGTCAGTGGAGGTAATTCGATGAGTGAACTGACGAAAAACGTCAACGGTGTCCTTGTGACAGAAGAAGAAGCCAGAGAGATCGTCGCCCGTCTCGGGAAGCAGGTCTCGGAAGACTACGCGGGGAAGAATCTGGTCCTCGTCAGCGTCCTGAAGGGCGCGGTCGTCTTCATGGCCGACCTCATGCGGGCCATCGATATCCCGCTGACCATCGACTTCATGGTGGTCTCCAGCTATCACAAGACCGAGAGTTCGGGCACGGTCAAGATCATCAAGGACCTTGACACGGACCTGACCGGAAAGGACATCCTCATTGTGGAGGACATCCTCGACACCGGCCGGACGCTGGCCTCTCTCATTGAGATCCTGAAGATGCGGAATCCTTCCTCTCTGAAGATCTGCACCTTCCTCGATAAACCGGACCGCCGCGTCTCCAAGATCGAGGCGGACTACATCGGAAAAGTCATCCCGGACGAATTCGTGGTCGGCTACGGCCTCGACTACGACGAGTCCTACCGGAACCTGCCGTTCGTCGGCATCTACACCCCGGAAGACTGATTCTTACGATTGGAGGGCAATCCATTGCCGGAAAACAACAATAACAACAATAACGGGTTCGGCTTCGGTCCGAACAACCAGAACCCCAACCCCAGGGGCTCTCTGGCGGCGACCATCATGTGGATCGTCATTCCGCTGCTGCTCATTGCCTCCATGTTCTTCTCCTTCAACAACAGTTCCAACCGGACGAAGGACGAGTACTACGAGGTCATCTCCTATTTCGATCAGGGACAGGTCACGAACTACTCCCTGAACCTCTCCAGCGGAAAACTCGTCTATACCCTGAAGGGGGAGAAAGAGCCCCGGAGCTATACGGTTCCGAACGTGGAGCTCTTTGTCAATGACGTCCACGACAGCGTCCACGAGTACAACAAGGCGCATCCCAAGAAACCTATCAAACAGGACTACATCGCGGGCTCGTCCCGTTCCTGGATGGTGGAGATCTTGCCGCTGCTGTTCTCCACGCTCATCATGGCCGCCATCATCATCTGGTTCATGCGCCGCATGAACAGCAACATCATGAACGATGCCCAGCGGGGCATGGGCTTCGGAAAAGCCCGTGTCAAGAAGGGCGGGGAAGAGCAGAAGACCACCTTTGCCGATGTGGCCGGTGCCGATGAGGAGAAGGAAGAACTCCAGGAGATCGTCGAATTCCTGAAAGATCCGAAGAAGTTCGATGCCCTCGGCGCCCGCATCCCGAAAGGCGTCCTCATGGTCGGCCCTCCCGGTACCGGTAAGACCCTGCTGGCCCGGGCCACCGCCGGCGAGGCGAACGTCCCGTTCTTCTCCATCTCCGGTTCCGACTTTGTCGAAATGTATGTCGGCGTCGGCGCCTCCCGTGTCCGCGATCTGTTCGATCAGGCCAAGAAGAGCGCGCCCGCCATCATCTTCATCGACGAGATCGACGCCGTCGGCCGCCACAGAGGCGCCGGCATGGGCGGCGGTCACGATGAACGTGAACAGACCCTCAACCAGCTGCTGGTGGAAATGGACGGCTTTGCCGCCAACCTCGGCATCGTCATGATCGCCGCTACCAACCGGCCCGATATCTTAGACCCGGCCCTGCTGCGTCCGGGACGGTTCGACCGCCAGGTCACTGTCACCTATCCCGACGTGAAGGGAAGGGAAGCCATCCTCAAGATCCACTCCCGGAACAAGCCCCTCGGCCCGGACGTCGACCTCAACGTCATCGCCCGTTCCACTGCCGGCTTCACCGGTGCGGATCTCGAGAACCTCATGAACGAATCGGCCCTCCTCGCCGCCCGTGCCGGACGGAAAGCCATCACCAGCGATGACATCGAGGAAGCCACCATCAAGGTCATGGTCGGTCCCGAGAAGAAGTCCCGGAAGATGGACGACCGGGAGAAGAAACTGACGGCGTACCACGAAGCCGGTCACGCGGTCACCAACTTCTTCCTGCCGCTGCTCGACCCGGTCCACCAGGTCAGCATCATCCCGCGCGGCGCCGCCGGCGGTTACACCATGTCGGTGCCCACCGATGACCGCGCCTACATGAGCAAGAAGATCATGCTGCAGAACCTGGTCACCCTCCTGGGCGGCCGCGCAGCGGAAGAGCTCATCATGGGCGACATCTCCACCGGTGCCTCCAACGACATCGAGCGCGCCACCAAGATGGCCCGTTCCATGGTCACGAAGTACGGTATGAGCGACAAGCTCGGCACCATCATGTACGGCTCCGACAACAACGAAGTCTTCCTCGGACTCGACTACGGCCGCACCAAGGACTATTCCGAGGCCACGGCCGCCGCCATCGACCAGGAAGTCTACGAGATCATCACCAACGCCTACGCGGAGGCCAAGAAACTCCTCACCGAGCACAAGGACCTGCTCCACAAGCTGTCGCAGTATCTCATCGTCAATGAGAAGATCGACGCGCCGGAGTTCCAGAAGCTCATGAACGATCCGTCCTTCGCGCCGCTGCCCTCCGATTTCGACTACGAAAACGCGAAGGTGCCGGAAGGCTCCTCCTACGCGGAGGAAGTCCGCGAGACCGCGGAGACCTCCAAAGCCATCTCCCGTTCCGTCGTTCGGGAAGCCATGGATGAGGGGGCCAATATGGCCGAAGCGGCCGCCAAAGCGGCCGAGGCACTGGACCAGACAGAGGACGTTCTGCCGCAGGAAGTCCCCTCGGCAGTCCCGCCGGTCGACCTCGATGATGACGACATCATCTGACCTGACAAGTAAATCGCAACTGATGCCATGGGCTCCACCACAGGTGGGGCCCTGTTGCTTGACAAAACCACAAGATATGGGATAAAATACGTATTTGTGAAAATGCGTAAATGGGCAAATTTGCGCGCGTATTTTGGAGGAACCATGGCGAAAACGTCCAAGAATTCAAATGAGACCATCCAGCAGCTGAAAGGCGCCGACCGGGTCCGCCTGAGACCCGCGGTCATCTTCGGCTCGGACGGCATCGAAGGATGCCAGCATTCGGTCTTTGAGATCCTGTCGAACTCCATCGACGAGGCGAGAGAAGGGTACGGCGACCACATCGTCCTCACCCGTTATCTCGACAAGAGTCTGGAGGTCCAGGACTTCGGCCGGGGCATCCCGATGGACTACAACGAGAATGAAAAAGAATACAACTGGAAACTCCTGTTCTGCGAGATGTATGCCGGCGGCAAGTATGACAACAACTCCGATGCCGGCCTCTACGAGTTCTCCCTCGGTCTGAACGGTCTGGGTCTCTGTGCCACCCAGTACGCTTCGGAGTGGATGGAGGCGGAAGTCTTCAAGGACGGGTTCCGTTACGACATCAAATTCAAAAAGGGCAAGCCCTCCGGCAAGCTCAAAAAAGAGGAGTTCACCGGTAAGAAGACCGGGACCCGCATCGCCTGGAAACCGGACCTCGAGGTCTTTACGGACATCGACATCCCGCTCGAGTACTTCCAGGACATCCTGCGCCGTCAGGCCATCGTCAACAACGGCCTGCGCTTCGTGCTGAAGAACCAGGTGAAACCGGGCACCACGCCGTCCTGTTTTGAAACCTATGAATACGTCTATGAGAACGGCATCACAGACTATCTGAAAGAGACCGTGGAGGAGACCGCCTTCACGGGCGTGCAGTTCTGGAACACGGAGACGTCCGGCCGGGACCGCGAGGACCAGGAGGACTACAAGCTGCTCATCAACGCCGCGGTCTGCTTCTCCAACAAGATCCAGATGAAGGAGTACTACCACAACTCCTCCTGGCTCGAACACGGCGGCGCCCCCGACAAGGCCATCCGCTCGGCGTTCGTCTCCCAGATCGACGCCTATCTCAAGCAGAACAACAAATACAACAAGTCGGACAAGAAGATCTCCTTCCAGGACATCGAGGACTGTCTCGACATCGTCATCTCGTCCTTCTCCACGAAGACCTCGTATGAGAACCAGACGAAGAAGGCCATCACCAACAAGTTCATCCAGGAGGCCATGACCGACTTCTTCAAGCAGTCGCTGGAAGTCTACTTCATCGAGAACAAGATGGAGGCCGACAAGATCACCGACCAGGTGCTCGTCAACATGCGCTCCCGCATCCGGGCGGAAACCACCCGCCAGAACCTCAAGAAGACCCTCACGGGCAACATGGATATGTCCAACCGGGTCCAGAAGTTCGTGGACTGCCGCACCAAGGAAGTCGACCGCAGAGAGGTCTTCATCGTGGAGGGCGATTCAGCCCTCGGCGCCTGCAAACAGGCGAGAGACTCCGAGTTCCAGGCGGTCATCCCGGTCCGCGGCAAGATCCTCAACTGCCTGAAGGCGGACTACAACCGCATCTTCAAGAGCGATATCATCACAGACCTCATCAAGGTCCTGGGCTGCGGCGTGGAAGTCGCGGTCAAGAAGAAGGATATGACCTCCTTCAACCTCGACAACCTGCGCTGGAACAAGGTCATCATCTGTACCGACGCGGACGTCGACGGCTACCAGATCCGCACCCTCATCCTCACCATGATCTATCGCCTCATGCCCACGCTCATCACGGAGGGCAAGGTGTACATTGCCGAGTCGCCGCTCTATGAGATTAGGCACAAGGACGAGGTGTGGTTCGCCTACACGGAAAAAGAAAAATCCGATGTTCTCGAGGAACTCGGCGACAAGAAGTATACGATCCAGCGGTCCAAGGGTCTCGGTGAAAACGACGCCGACATGATGTGGCTCACCACCATGAACCCCGACACCCGCCGGCTCATCCAGATCCGTCCCTCC